>CAUZNX010000220.1:0-3843 GCA_963580905.1 Dehalococcoidia bacterium
AACACTCGCCGGCGACAGGGCTCCGAACAATGACGGCTGCTATCGCCCCATCACTGCGCATCTTCCCAAAGGAACGATTGTCAATCCGGATTTCCCGGCACCCGTAGCGGCTCGCTCGACTGGGTTGCTACGGGTCAGCAGCGCAGTGCAGGGCGCGATGGTGCTAGCCGCACCGGAACGGTTCAACGCAGCGAACTGTGGCCAGACCTCGTTGTTGCCGGTCGGAGGCCACGACCCTGAGAAGGGAGAGGACTTTGTCGGGGTCATCGGTGGACCATGGCGTGGCGGACTCGGAGCCCGCCCGGGAAAGGACGGCATCGACGTCACCGACACGGACATGTCCAACGTGTACCACGTCCCCATCGAGGCCACTGAGGCTCTACTACCGCTGCGTTTCAACCGTCTATCACTATGGCCAGACTCGGGAGGTGCCGGGAAGTGGCGCGGTGGCCTGGGGTACGAAGCAGAAATTGAGTGGCTTCGTGGACACGGACTGGTGTCATTGAGACGGGATCGGCATGTAATCCCACCATGGGGGACGAACGGCGGCCTTGATGGGCCGGTGAGCCATACAGCCGTGCGCCGTGCGGACGGGACCACAGAGCAGATTCCCAGCAAGAGCATGTTGTACCTTGAAGCCGGCGATGTCCTCTTGTTAAAAACGACCGGGTCAGGCGGCTATGGGTCACCACTGGAGCGCGATCCAACCGTGGTACTCGAAGATGTGCTCGATGGAAGGGTTTCTGTGGACGCTGCGCGTGAACTCTATGGCGTCGTGATTGTGGACAGTGCGGTGAGCCTAGAGGCCACCCAAAAGACCCGTAGAAGCCTCGGCGCCAGATCCCACGATGACCCTGCCAAGGGGACCCAATAACCGATTCTAGGTTTGAGGGCCTATTCACAACTTTGGGCTCCCTGGGGACATATCCAGGTCTGAACCTGGCGGAGAGAACCGACCCTAAGCCTCACCTAGTCTCGTCAACAGGCAAGATTTCCTATCTGACTTCCAGTTGCTTTAGTCGAAACGAACGGACTTAACCCGCCAACTCCATCACTCACAGGAACGACCATTGCGGCATTTCGGTCGCTCACCCCAGACGCAACGTACGGGCGAAAGCCTGGAGGTCCTCAATCAGTAAGGCTGGCTGCTCCAACGCCGCGAAGTGTCCTCCACGAGGCATCTCGGTCCAGCGCTCAATGTTGTAGATACGTTCTGCGTAGGAGCGCGGGGGCCAGGATAGGAGTTCCGCTGGAAACAGCGCCGCAGCGGTGGGGACCTCAACACGCTTGCCCGTCGGAGACAGCAGGCGCCCCCCTTCTTCGCGACGGCCATAGTAGATCCATGACGCAGTATTAAAGGTGCCAGTGACCAAATAGACCATGATGTTGGTCAATAACAAATCCTTGCTATACACGCTCTCGATGTCATCGCCATCGGTGTCCGACCATGAGTTGAACTTCTCAATGATCCAAGCGGCCTGGCCAACAGGGCTATCCATCATCGCGTAACTCAAGGTCTGCGGCTTAGTCGCCTGCTGGGTCCGATAGCCGTTCTCCATCAACTGATCTTGCTCAAATTCGACGGCCCAGGCCCCTTCCTCTGGGCCCTGCGGGCCATCTGGATGGCGCATCGTCAAGATATTTATGTGGATAGCCCGGCATGCCGGCGAGTGGTCGAACCCGAGCCAACTCGAAATAGCACCGCCCCAGTCACCGCCCTGAGCCAGATAGCTGTCATATCCCAATACCTGAGTCATGAGAGCGTTGAACAAGCCAGCCATCCTGCGTGGCCCGATAGGACGTGATGGTCGACCGGAGAAACCGAACCCAGGCAATGAGGGAACAATGACATCGAACGCATCCTCCACGCTGCCGCCAAACCGTTCTGGATGAGCAAGCGGCTCGATGATCTCAAGAAATTCGACGATGCTCCCGGGCCAGCCATGGCTGATGATTAAGGGCACTGGTGCAGGTCCGCTGCCCTTCTCGTAAAGGAAGTGGAGGTCAATGCCTTCGATAGGAGTGGTGTAGTGAGAGAACCGGTTGATCGCCGCCTCCTGTTTCCGCCACTCGAATTCATCAACCCAATAAGCACAAAACTCTTTCATATAATCAAGATTGGTGCCGTAGGCCCAACCGCCATCATCGGGCATTTCATGCCAGGGGTATCCCACGACCTGGGCGCGGATGCGATCAAGAGTCTCGTCATCGACATCAATATGGAACGGGTGAATATCCTTCATGTCCCAAGCCTCGTGGAACTCGCCGGCTTGCTCGCCAACAAAGACATCATGGGGTGGCCGCAGTCTCAGCGCCCCAGGCTGTCTCACGGACCTGACTGGCCTGACGGCAAAGCTCAACGATGCGGTTCGTTACCACCGGCGTGTCCATTAACCAGACACTACTGATACCGACTCCAATGGCAGAGGGGAAGTACAGCATCCGTCTGACGTGCGCCCGGCCACTGACTGTGGACGGGCGTTGCAACAATCCAACCTGCAACTAGGTGGTTGCCCTTGCGATTATCTGATTCAGGCGCTGAGTGTCTTTCTGGCGAGTTTTCGAGTTCGGTGCCGGTGACTGGTTCGGAGCCACGTCGCCGGTCGCCGTGGATGATGGTGTTCCATTCGACGGGTAAGGATGCGCTTGCTGGATTGGGTTCTGCACTCAATGTGGAAGGCCGTCGAATATCTGTCCGCACCGGTACTGTCTGGCAGCCGCTGAAGGGGTGGTCGCTGAATCAGAGCGGGAAGTCATCGTCAGGACGGCCCCATGGCACGACTTCCTCCGGTGGCCATCTGAGGCCTTGCCGGCACAGCAGGTACGCACTGCGAGATCGGTACCGAACCCGTCCATGGCATGGACGAGGTCGAGGGTTCAATTCCCTCTAGCTCCACGAAACACCGCAGGTCAACGACCTGCGGTGTTTCCGTTTTCAGGAGCCGGCGTCGAATCCGAGCGCGGTTATGCACCCCGGGTAAGTGGGCTGGTCGATGAGGGCCTGGTTCACGACCGTTTGCCGGAGGTGTTCGACGAGTCCGTCTGCATCCACTGCGATGGTCCCGTCCCGCAGTCTTTCGGCCAGCAGGAACCTGAGTTCTCCTAACGGCAGGGCCACGCCGAGGATGTTTCGCAGCCGCTCCGCCTCCAGGCGTCGGGCCTCGGCCCCGTATTCCACCTCACGTCCCACGATGTCCAGGGAGTTGGCTGCCACACGGGCCAGGAACCCGGTCCGCCCCTTCATGGCCGGAACCACCTCGGACCGCAGGTACCCGCTGACGCTCTCCAGGAGCTCGTCGACCCGCGGCAGGTCCAGACCGTCATCTCCACCTTCCCGGACGACGCCGACGACCGGACCGGGGATGAGCAGGTTCACACAGTCCACCTGGCACTCCGACGAGCGCCGCCCGATCGCCGCCCGCTCCACGCTGCGGTCCGGACCGGACCGGTACTGGTCGGCCATCCCCAGGCAGCCGGCCGACCACCAGAACGACCCGAACACCTCCCAGAACCTGACGTGGGCCGGGTCCACGGCCCGGCCCGACTCCGCTTCGTAGCCGGCGAAGAGGTCCTCGTAGGAGCCGAAGCCACCGACCGGCTGTTCCGGGTGGCCGAAACGCCAACTGGCGGTGCATAGCCAACCCAGGTCGCGCATCGGGTCCCCGATATGGGCGATTTCCCAGTCCAGTACGGCTGCCATGCCGCCCGGGGCGACAACCAGGTTGCCGTTACGGAAGTCGCCGTGGACCAGGGCCCGCTCCGACTCCTGCGGCAGGTGGTCCAGGAGCCACCGGGCCGTGAAGTCGATCATCGGCTGGGGACTGCCGAACCCCTTGTAACGCT
>CAUZNX010000221.1:0-3832 GCA_963580905.1 Dehalococcoidia bacterium
CTATCCACCGAGGTACCTACCACATCCGCCAAGTCCTCGGCTCGACCTTCGCCCGAGAAAATGTGGGCATTGAGGTCCGTGGGGGAAATCACCGACAACCGCAGCAAGACGGTCGACAAATCTACAAAGACCGAATCGCGTCTTGCGTCCAGCGGCCATACAGTCGGAAAATCGCTTGTTGATATGGCAAGCGCCAACTTGGACCCAGGAGACACAACATATGCGGTTGGGTCCAGTGACACCACCACCGTTAAGGGGCGTGAACCTTCGTTCTTGCCAGATATCGATCCGCGTGTAATTAGAACCGAACGGCCATCTGACAGGACCTCGACCAACCGAGCTGACAAAAAGAAGGCAGTACCCTTCGACACCAGATCCGCGGCAAGTTCCGGCGCGCCTGTCAGCACCAAACCTGAAGACAGAACCTCAGATGTCAGCATGATCGATCGGTTGTCTTCATGCCGCTGATCCCACGCCCTACTCGTGTCTAGGGCCGCTGTCCACCCATCCCAGACAACCGATGATGCGCCAACTGACACGGTTGTGGGAACCTCAATCAGGGGGCCACCGGATGAGCGAGCGTGATCCTTAGGCTCGAGACCACCTCCAATACTGGCCCGCCAATTCATGGTGTTTGAGCCTGATGGTGGGAAGGTGTGCGAGCCGTACCAACCCTCAATATCAGAACCATCGGCGTGACTCTGCACGTAGAAGGCAACCGGCAGTTCGACGACGTCTCCTTCCAAATTTCCATCATCAATCAACCAGCGGTGAAACCAACCAGCGATCTCGTCAGCGATAGGAGTCGGTGACCACGGATCTGTGTCGGGAAAACTGTGCTTCCACGGACCCACAATAAGCCGACTCGGTCCCTGACATTCTGCCCAATCGCGGAGTGCTGGTCCGGTGAACAAGTCCCTCCACCCGGCAACATGGAGACTGGCACATGTGATATTGCCGATGTCAATCGGTCTCGGCGACGCTACAGATCGACCATCAACATCAGGTCCGTCGTAACCCGAAAACACCCAGGGATAGGAATCGCGCAGACGCGTCAACCAGGTCGTCTCCCACTCGCCGCGCCTATCGCGTAGTAGCGGTGGCATGAGGTTGTAGGCCATCATCCTCGGTCCCCACTCGGCACCGAACCAGTAACCTCCCTCGTGGCCTCCCACTCGAACAAAATCTCGGTCAGGATCCCCGCACGCGAACACTGGAGCAATTGCCCTGAGGCTGGGTGGGTTGAGCGCAGCCGTTGCCAGGGAGGTGATCCCGGGGTAAGAGACGCCCCACATACCCACCCTGCCATTGCACCACGGTTGACTCGCGACCCATTCGACGAGTCGATATCCGTCTTCGGCTTCCTGAGGGCCGAATGGCCCGCCTGCACCCGGCGACC
Source organism: Dehalococcoidia bacterium (assembly GCA_963580905.1). Classification (GTDB taxonomy): domain Bacteria; phylum Chloroflexota; class Dehalococcoidia; order Lucifugimonadales; family CAJWER01; genus CAJWER01. Next base: position 1,400 of record CAUZNX010000221.1, read on the forward strand.
CTCCGGTACCACGGATGTCCACCAGCAACGAGGCGAACCCCCGCCGAGCCAGGAACCGATGCATCGCGTCAGGCAGGTGCACCCTTGAACGACCATCTTTCTGATACGGCTGCAAGGACACGACGGCGGGCACCTGATGGTTAACCTCAGGCATCCATGCTCGGGCCGCCAGCATTACACCGTCTCCGACAGGAACGGCTACATCCTCACGGAGTCGCACAGGGTACAACTCCCGATCGGGCCAAACCTTCAACGGGTGCCCCGTCGACTCGGGCCGAAACCGTTATCGCCCGACAACCGTGCCTCCGGAGACACCTACCAGCTGGGCTGTCATATAGGACGCGGCCTCGGAAGCGAGAAACGCCACAACGGACGCAACCTCGTCGGAAGTTCCTTCCCTACCAAGCATGGTGCGACCTACTCGCTGACTATGGAACTCGTCGTCGATTCGGTTACCAAAGAACCCGGTATCAGGGATGTAGCCAGGTAAGACGAGGTTCACGGTGATGCCATCGGGTCCCAACTCACGGGCCAGCGAGAAGGTCCAGGCGTGGAGGGCCGCCTTGGCAGCGCCATATGATCCCCCGACTCCGCTACCGACCTGACCGGCGATCGATCCGATTCCCACGACGCGCCCGCCGGGCCGCGCCAGCCGAGGCCGCAGGGCGAACTCAAGCAGAACGGCGGTGAGCACGTTGGCACGGAAGTCACGGAGCCATTCCGCCTCGACACCTTCCACCGTGTCGGGTGTCCGTGCGTCACTACTCCCGGCAGCCGCCACCAGGACGTCCACTGGGCAATCCCCGAGCGCCTCCAACACGGTCTGGGCACCACCAGCAGACGAAAGATCGGCTGTGACTGTCCGAACACTGCCGCCCAGTTCAACAGCGGTGTGTTTCAGCCGGTCTTCACGCCGGCCGACGATCACGACGTCGTCACCGAGCGACGCGAAACGGGCGGCCACAGCCTTCCCGATCCCGGATCCCCCTCCGCCGACGACCACCAGCCTGGGAGGGCCGTCAGGCTTCGACATCGAGTCCTCCAATTGGATGCGTTTCGAGAACAACTCCCGACTCGCCTCCATACAGGTGACACCGGGCTAACTGATATTCAAACTGGACCACAGGCGGCGCAACGGTGCGGCACACCTCGAGAACGTCGGGACACCGTGAACTGAAGGGGCATCCTTGAATCAGCTCGGTTGGAGTAGGCGGCTCCCCTTTGAGCAGGGAGAGCTCGCCTCTGCCTGGAGAGTCATGAATCGTCGGTACCGCCTCCAACAGGGACCGGGTGTAGGGGTGCTTCGGCTGGGTGAACACCGCATCTGCCGAACCGACCTCGACAAGCTCACCTAGATACATCACGCCGATCTGATCGCTCATGAACCGGACGACATTCAGATCGTGGGAGATGAACAAATAGGCCACACCATGCTGCTTCTGCAAGCGCTTCATCAGGTTGAGAACCTGGGCCTGGACGGAAACGTCCAGAGAAGACGTAGGTTCGTCAGCGATGATCAGCTTGGGCTTCAGAGCGAGGGAGCGAGCTATGGCGATCCGCTGCCTCTGGCCACCTGAAAACTCATGTGGGAACCGGGACAGAGCGGACTCGCTTAGGCCAACCTCTTCAACCGCTGCTAATACCAGCTTCGTGCGCTCCGCTTCGTTTTCGAAACCATGCAACCGGAACGGCTCCTCAATCAGTTGTCGCACCGTCATCCGAGGATTCAGCGACCTCAGGGGATCCTGGAAGATGACCTGCATGTCGCGTCTGGCAAGGCGAAGGCTGCTCTCCTCCATTGCGCCGAAGTCATAGCCGTCGAACTCGATGGTGCCCGACGTCGCATCGATGAGGCGCGCGATCAATCGGCCCACGGTCGTCTTCCCCGAACCGGATTCCCCCACCAAACCGAAGGTCGCGCCGGCAGCGATGTCCATATCGACACCTCGAACAGCGTAGACCTTGCGCTTTTGCGAGAACAGACCGGAAGAAAATACCTTCGTGAGGCCCCGCACCTTCAGCAAGCTCTCAGCCACCTCGTTCACGAGCGCCTCCCGGACAGACCCCCGGTGCCGCCAGCGCTATTCATTCCACCAACCGGGTGCCAACACCGGAGCGACGCCCCGCTACTGATGACCTCCAAGGGAGGATCAACGGCACAAGCCGCGTCGGCATACTCGCATCGGGCCGCAAACCGGCATCCCTCAGGCATCTCATGCAACTCGGGGACGGACCCCGATATGGTCTCCAACTCGTCGGTTTCAACTTCCGGATCTGGCACCGACTTGAGCAGAGCGGCGGTGTAGGGATGGCGCGGAGCGGAGAGGATCTTGCTGGTCGGGCCTGACTCCACAATCTCCCCGGCGTACATGACCACCACGCGGTCACAGATTCGGGCTATCACTCCGAGGTCGTGGGTGATCAACAGTAGAG
>CAUZNX010000222.1:0-3825 GCA_963580905.1 Dehalococcoidia bacterium
TCTGTGAGCGATCACTACTGTGGTGCGGCCCTCCATGAGCCGTGCCATAGCCTCACGCACCTGTTGCTCGTTGACGGCGTCCAGGTGCGACGTGGCCTCGTCGAGGATCAGTATGGGCGAGTCCTTCAAGAGGGCTCGGGCGATGGAGATGCGCTGTCGCTGGCCACCGGATAGCTGGATGCCCCGTTCTCCGACCATGGTCTCGTACCTGTCGGGGAACGATTCGACAAACTCGTGGGCGTTGGCGGTCTCTGCGGCCCGCTCGACCTCGATGTCCGTTGCCTCGGGCCTGGCCATCCTGAGATTCTCCCGGATGGTGGTGTTGAACAGGTAGGTTTCCTGGGCCACCAGTGCGATCTGCTGACGAAGCGCTTCCAGATCGAAATCCCGCAGATTGTTCCCACCGACTGATACCGAACCCTCGTCCGGGTCCCAGAACCGTAGTAGCATCTGGGCCGAGGTGGTCTTGCCAGCCCCCGAGCGCCCAACCAGGGCCACGGTCTCGCCTGCGCCCACCAAGAAAGACACCCCGTCAATCGCCTTGCGATCCGCCGATTCGTAGGAGAATCCGACGCCACTGAACTCGATTTTGGGGTCTAGGACCAGCCCGCGCTCGTCCACTCCGTCTTTGACACCTTGCCCGTCTTGAACAAGCACAGGCTCGTCGTGGACCTCAAAGATCCGCCTCACAGCTGCGAGGGTATCCATCAACTGATTGAGCGTCGCCGCAAGCTCAGTTACCGGTCCGAAGGAGGAGAGCGCGAGCAGCGTGGCTAGGGGAAGCTGCGCTCTGTCCATATCGCCATTTGAAATGAGCCAGACGCCTGCGGTTAGAACCGACAGGCCTCCAATGGCGGTGATCGACTCGATCAGGGCGGCGTGTAGCGCCTGGGTCTTCAGGAAACGAACCCTCAGAGCGGCGTAGCTCCACCCGCGCCTTTCTGTCTCCGCAGTCCTCTCCGGGCCGTCGTCGAATGCGACTACCTCTCGGATCCCCTGGATACCGTCGACAACGTAGGCGTTCAGGTCTCCCAACTGGGTCCGCATGTCCCAGCCAAGCCCCTCGGTCTGCCGTTGAGCCACGAACGGGATCGCGGCTGCAATTACCAGGAATGGGGCGAGCACCAGAGCCAGTGGCCAGGAGACGAAGGCCAACACCGTTATCACGGCGGCGGGGATAAGGATCGCGACGAAAGCCGGGGTGATTACGTGGGCAAAAAAGTTCTCCACCGACTCGATATCACTCCCAACGAGGCTGGTGAGGTCGCCTGACTTTCGGCGCACCAGATAGGCGGGCGCCAGGGGTTCCAATTTTTGATAGAGCTCGATTCGCATCTCCGCGAGAATCTTGTATGCGAAGTCGTGGGAAGACCAGTTCTCCGCCCACCTGAACACCGCCGTCAAAGGAGCCGCGACTCCTAGTAATACGAGGTAGGGTGTGAGATCGTCCCCACGAAAGACCGCAGCGACGAGCGTCGCACTCGCTGCACCGAGCCCGATGATCGCGACGTGGTAGGCGACACCCAGGAAGAGGGTCAACGTGAGTTGTCCCCTCCATCGCGCGGCCACACCCAGGAGCCTCGACCAGGCCTCTGTAGAACCCAGGGTCGAGCGTGCGGATATGGCACGTGGAGCGGGCTCAGACTCAGACACAATCGGGGCGAGGGCCTCGCCATCGTTTGCGACGTCCGGGATGATGTCCTGGCCGGGCTCCGATTGTTGGTTCGCCATTAGCCGCGAGTACACACCACCGGCTGCGGCCAGGTCGGTGTGGGTGCCAGTCTCGACTAGCCGACCCTCGTCCAGCACCATTATTCTGTCCGCGCCTACCACGCTGGACAGGCGGTGGGCGATCACCAGTGTGGTCCTGCCGGCCATGAGACGGTCCAAGGCCTCCTGAATGATCGCCTCGTTCTCGGCATCCACGCTCGATAGGGCTTCGTCGAGGATCAGAATGGGAGACGCCTTGAGCAGGGCTCGCGCAATGGCAATTCGTTGGCGTTCGCCGCCGGACAGCTTCACCCCGCGCTCCCCTACTACGGTGTCGTAGCCGTCGGGGAGAGACGATATGAAGTCGTGGGCGTTGGCGGAACGCGCAGCCTCCTCCAACTCATTTTTCGTTGCATCGCGCCTGCCAACGCGCAGGTTGTCCGAGACCGTGCCGTTAAACAGGTATGTGTCCTGAGTCACGACCGAGATCTGCTTGCGAAGATACTCCAGCGGGAGATCGCGTATATCTTGCCCACCGATCAGGACGCGGCCCTCCAGTGGGTCGTAGAACCGGAGAAGCAGCCAGACTATGGTTGACTTGCCCGCACCGGAGGGGCCCACTAGGCCCAGAGTTTCGCCGGGGCTCAGCGTGAAGCTCATCTCCTCGAGGGCGCTGCGCCGCCCCTGTTCGTAGCCGAAGGTTACGCCCTCGAAACGTATCTCTGGGGCGATCGTGTCCATCTGGTCCGGGCCGTCTTTGGGACCGCTGATGTCAACAGGCGTGTCCAGAAGTGAAAATATGCCCTCGGCGGAGGCCATTGCGACCATTCCCTGGTGATACAGCGAGGCAAGCTCGCGCACTGGTCGAAAGACCTCGCCACCGAGCATTAGCACGATGAGTAGCGTGCTGATATCCAGGTCGCCATTGCTGACCCTGATCCCACCCCAAACGAGGGCCGCGGTAGCCCCCGCCGATGTGCCGAGGATGGTTGCGCCGGATGAGACGCCGTCGATGGCAACGATGCCCATGGTACTGCGGTAGAGCGCTCTGGCCTTTTCGGCCAAGAGTGCCGCACGGCGGCTGCTCTGTCCAAACGCCTTCAAGGTGGCTAGGCCTTGTACGCTGTCTAGGAACTCCGCACCCATTGCGCCGAAGGCCTGGCGTCGTCTCCGGCTATTCTGGTCAGTCCAGCCCCGCAGCATCGCGGGGATGAATAGGGTGAACAGGGCGAAGCCAAGGAATATGAGCCCGATCTGGAGGTCGAGCCACGCCATATAGATGAAGATCAGGACGGGAGCGGTCAGGGCCACGATGAACTGCGGTAGGTATTGCCCGAAGAAGGTTTCCAGGCTCTCCACGGCGTCGACGAGAGACATCAGGAGATCACCAGTCCTGCGACGTTCGATGAAAGCAGGTCCGAGGTCTAGGATATGAGAGTAGAGCTTGCGGCGGACCTCGATCTTGGTTCGGGTGGCCGTGCTGTGGCTGACAGAATCGCGAAGATACTGGAGCTGCCCACGAACGGCGATGAGGACGCCGAGAACGACGAGTGGGAGGGCGAGCGACGACAGGCCGTCGCCCTGGAAGACGCGGCCTATCAGCCACCCCGTCAGGGCCAGGCGGGCTACGCCAGCCGCCAGGGCCACCATGCCAACGATGGCGGCGAGGGCGATCCTGGGTCGAAGACCTTTCGACAGAGCGAACAGTCGCATGTTGAAGTACATCTGCTAGCGAGTCTCCCTCATATTGCTGTCAGTGACGATAGAGTTATTGGCATATCCTGCCAGCCCAACTCAGCGTGCGCAGCACTAGCACCAGCGCCTAGGCGAGGCATAGGATTCGTGCGGCCTTGACCGCCATGGCCGGCAGCGGGTCTATCAGGCCCTTGAGGCGGTAGGCTGACGCGACACCCACGACGCCGATTAGGGCACCGACGACGAGATCCGACGGATAATGTACGCCAGTGTAGACCCGGAGGAAGGCGTGGAGACCAGCGACGGCCAGAAGCGCCATTCCGGCCCTTCGGTGGACCCACCAGATCGCTGAGGCCAGCCCAAAGAAGGCAGCCGCCGAGTTCGCAGGCATCGACGAATCCGTAGGCCTGTAAAAGAGCA
>CAUZNX010000223.1:0-3821 GCA_963580905.1 Dehalococcoidia bacterium
CTTCCGATGCGTACACCGGACGCCAACCGGCTCCCGGCACGCACATGGCTAAACGGACCCACCTCAACGCCGCTGTCTAGGATAGACCCACGCACCACCGAAGCAAACACGCTACTACCGTCGCCAATCGTCGAGTCATCCACCACGGTGCTTGGACCCAGAGTGCAATCTCGGCCGATTTTCGACGCTCCCTTTACGTGGGTGTTTGGCATCAACACCGAATCTTGCCCGATCTCCACCTGTGCATCTATGTACACCGAGGACGGATCGGGCATCGTTACGCCGGACATCATACAATCATGTCGGATCCGGTCTCGGAGCGATGCCTCGGCACTCGCCAGTTGGACTCGGTCATTGACCCCTTGCAACTCCTCCGGCTCCTGTGACCGGACCGACTCCACACGTTCGTCCTCGGCCACTGCCATCGCAACCAGATCGGTCAGGCGAAGCTCGCCGTTTACGGCAGGACTCAACTCACCAAGATGAGGCCAGAGCCACTGAGCGCGGAAGCAGTAGACGCCCCCGTTAATCTCTTTGACCGCCGACTCAACATCGTCCGCTACATCGTGTTCGACGATTGAAGTGATGGAGCCATCTTGCCCCCTGATCACCCGACCCAGGTCCCCGAGACTCTCAACCTCATTCGTGACCAGCGTAATGACCGCCCCGCTCTCGATGTGCCGTTCCGTCAGTCTACGGAGTGTTGCTGGAGTAATCAGGGGTACATCGGCGGACAGGACCGCGATGTGAGTGGCCGATGGTGAAGCGTCCTTCGCCTGGAGCAGAGCGTGGCCAGTTCCAGACGGGTTAGGCTGCTCGACGTATCCAATACGCCCGCCCAGTGCCTGCTGAACCGCGTCAGATCCCGCTCGGACGACCGCCACCGTGTCCTCGATACCCGCACCCTCAATTGCGTCAACGACCAGCGCAATCATCTCCCTACCGCAGACGCGGTGGAGCACCTTCGGGACGCGGGACTTCATCCGAGTGCCCAAGCCCGCAGCTAAAACGACGGCAGCCAGGTTATTCATGGCTCATAAATAGATAAGCGCCCTACGCTTGCGGATTTCGATCCACTCGTCGGGCGCCATTCACTAGTCTATATTCCGATGGCAACGTCCAAGTTGCCGCCAATCATATCAGCGCTCCAGCTACGATGTCAAGGCAAAATCGGGTTCGCCGACGTGGGTCGGTCTCAACGTCCAAAACTCCAAATCCAGCATGCCCGCATGAACAAATGTGGGGATTTGGGCTGCGTGCAGCCACACTTTTCGCATATCTGAGCCTGTGATAAACTGTGGGCAAAGCACGTCGGACGCAGAAAGATACCTGCTGAAATCGGCGCTAAGAGGTGAAATGGTGAACTGGTTCGACTTCGTCTTACTCGCCATTCTAATTGTCGGGCTCTTGTATGGGATGAACACCGGGCTGATCAAGGCAGCATTCGTAGCTGTGGGTGGGTACGCTGGCTGGCTCCTTGCAGGGCAGTTTGGCGGTCGCCTGGGCAGCCTGTTCGACAGCTCGCTTGGGAACGAAACCCTCGTCTCGGTCATCTCATATGCCATCATCATCGTCGGCGCCCTGATCGTCGCGAGCATCGCCGCAAAGATCGTCAAGCCCCTCCTAACAGTCTTCACCCTAGGCCTGTCGGGCATGGTCGACAAGCTCGGAGGTCTGGTCCTGGGGCTCTTGATCGGCGTGTCCATAGCTGGCGCCCTCGTCATCGGCGCAGCCAGGCTGACCTACGACTTCGACAGCTCCATCATCACCGATCAGGTGCCCGATCAGGCAGCGAGTGCCGTGGGACAGATCGAGGAGCAGCTGGCTAAGGCGGAGAGCGTGAGAGAGAGCCTGGAAACTGCTCTCAGCGGGTCTCAGCTAGTTCCGACCTTCATCAGCGTAGTTGACTCGCTACCGGGTGACGCTCTAGGCTTCATCCCAGCCGACTTCATGGATGCGCTGCATATTCTCAAGGCAGAGATAGACAAAACAGACACAGACTAAGGAGCCCGCACAGCGGCTGGGATGCTGACCGACGCGCCCGTTCTCGTCCTAAATCAGAACTATCAGCCCTTTAACGTGTGCAACGCACGCAGGGCCTTTGTTCTGCTGGGACTGGGGAAAGCCGAGTTGCTGGCCAACGGTCGGGGAGACATACGCAGTGTGTCCATGGTCTTTCCCGTACCGTCGGTGATCCGTTTGGTCTATATGGTCAAGCGGCCGCTCCTGCGACGACGCCTCTCACGACGGGCCATATTCTTTCGGGACAAGTACGCGTGCCAGTACTGCGGTACGGAGTCCAAGACGCTGACCCTCGACCACATCATCCCGCGGTCGAGGGGCGGCGCACATGTCTGGGACAACATCGTCAGCGCCTGCATCCCGTGCAACCACCGAAAGGCCGGATACAGCCTGGCAGAGTCCAGCATGAAGCTGCGACGCAAACCCGGCCCGCCTAACCCAGACCCTTTTTCGCTGTTCCGGCAGCGGACAATACTGGACGAGTGGCGGCCATTCATACCCTGGTCGGCCTAGGCTGACCGGCTAAACACCCTGGCGATCTGAGCCAGCCCCCCCCCGTGGGGTGCATCAGCAAGCTACTGCCCGATCACATCCTCCATGACTCGGAGGACATTCTCCCCCAGCACCTTGCGCACATCGGCATCCGAATATCCCCTGCTGAGCATCTCCCCTGTAAGCACAGGGAACTTCGAGCAATCCTCGAGTCCGGTGGGCGTAAAACCGATGACCCCGAAGTCGGATCCGAGACCCACGTGGTCGATTCCGGCCACCGCCACCATATGATCGATGTGGTCCACCACCTCCGTGTAAGACGGTAGCTTCAGCCCTTTGACGGGCTCCGCGAAAGGCTCCTTTTGCTGAGTGTCGAAGGCCATGGCGGGGAGTGTCTCAAGACCGTCTATCTGAAGGCGCATCTCCTCGGAGACAAATTCCGGCACGAATGTAGCGCACACGACGCCATTGCCCTCGCCAACCGCCCTGAGCTGGTCGTCGCTCATGTTCCTGACGTGACCGCACAGTGAAGAGGCGTTAGAGTGGGACGCCATCACAGGATTCTCTGTAGCCTCCATCGTGTCCCAAAAGGTCTTCACCGCCACGTGTGAGATGTCCACGATCATGCCGATCCGGTCCATCTCCCGCACCACGTCGCGCCCGAAATCGCTCAGCCCGTCGTTCCTGGGCTCGTCTGCAATACCATCGGCCCAGTTGTTCGTGTTGTTGTGAGTGAGGGTCATGTAACGGGCCCCCAGATCATAGTAGGCGCGCAGCACACCCAGGTCGTCGTCGATGGAGTGACCGCCCTCGACACAGGCGACAGCCGCCAGTTTGTCCTCGGCCTTCAGCCTTCGTATATCAGCAGCCGTATAGGCCATCTCGATCTGGTCGCGGTTGCGGTCGCAGGTCTGGCGTACCGCGTCGATGAAGTCGATCGTCCGACGTACTCCAGTCACCTGCGACCACCGTCGCGGATTGGACCACGCCGCAAAGAACTGGGCCGTCACTCCGCCCTCCCTCATCTTGGGAAAGGTCACCTGGCGACCGTCGGTGTCCTCCGCCAGCTCCTCACCTCGATCCACGACCCAGCCGATATCGTCGGAGTGCGTATCCACCACAATTGAGGAGAAATGAACGTCTTGGACCTGTTGCGTAGTCACTGTTGTGCTCCCTCCTGGGAATAGAGAAATGGGCTCGTAATGAGCCCACCGGAGCGTAACAGAAATCAACCAACAGAACGACTACGCAGGCGCAGCTAGCCCCTCCAGAGGATAGGGAAGGAGAACCCCGACTCGCCAACGCTA
>CAUZNX010000224.1:0-3818 GCA_963580905.1 Dehalococcoidia bacterium
GGTCACGCGGAACTCTTCGAGCCGTAGTACGCGAGTGCCGTCCTCCAGAACGTGAATTGTGGCCTGACCCTCGCCCTTGTGAAACCGGTCAGCGTCGTGGAAGCTGCCGGTCTTAAGGGCTGTTTCGTCCATGTCCTTCGGCATCGGCTCGTCCGTCTCGTCCTCGACGCGGGCGAGCACCTCCATCACCTTCTCCACCTCCTCCTGGGTGGTGTCTTCCGGGATGGTGGCCGAGTACGACAGCGGGAACTCCTCGTTCACGACGTCGTCGAATAGCAAAGGTGAGCCGAGCCACCACGCGACACCGGCGATGTTCGGATCGACCCGATTATGCTCATGGCCTTGTCATTGCTCTGTAACCTGAACGTAGCAACGTCCTTGACCCATTCGTAGATGCCGTCCCCCTCCACTTTAGTGTCGAACGTCAAGGTAATGGTCCGGCTATCGGTATCGATCTCGATCGCGGGAAACCCTCCCTGCTCGACGCCATTGATCTCAACGTACTGATCGTCCGTGGCGGGATTTCGCGACGCAGAACGACCCGGGGAGAAGCCGCTGAAGCAGCAATCGCGTTCGAACTGAAGTTCAGCGTCCGGTGGCCGGGCTGCCTGGAGGGTGTATCGTTTACGTCCGTCCGACCCAGGCTCGATTTTCGTGAGACCCCAGTCGAAGAATAACCAGCGGCCGATAACTTGCCCGTCGAGAAGTCTGATCGGCACCGCAAGGTTCTTCCTTAGGCCGATGCTGGCGAAATCGTTGAGCCAGTCCTGCAATTCGGCTTCCGACGGCCCTTTGTACTCGAAGATGAAGGGGAACTCCAGGCTGGGGCCCCAACTGTCGTTTGGACCGGTCGCGTCGAATCCCGGGATTCGCTCGATCTCGATTCCGGGGCCTGCGATCACCACAATTTCCTCAGACGATTGGATTTGAATCCCGTCAATTTCAACGACGGTGGAATTATCGATGACGTCCGGGAACAGGACGGAGTAGTCCTGGCCGAAGAAGAGTGATAGCGAATCGGCCGTTGTGGGCGCGGCTGGCTCCTGCCAGCTTGCTAGGCCGTTGGCGTCGGAGGTCAGGACCTTGCCTGCTCCGGGAGAGCCGCCGGCGATCGTGACGCGCCCGTCCATGGACACGTCGCCCCTTGTGTCGATGTTTCCGGATGTGTCGATGGACGCGACCGGTGTGCAGCCCTTGTTGTAACGGGTTATGAAGCCGTTACCGTAGTTTGTGACCGACAGGACGCCGTTGGGAAACGTTGCGCCTGCGTTGCCGTTCGAGACGCTGACCGTTGGGCCGGCGTTGCTCTGGTTGCTCTTGTTGGAGAAATTGGCAACTGATGTGAACTGATCGCCGCCGGACCTGTTGCCCGAGACCGCAGGGAGCCCACGTTGTTCTTGCTCTGGGCTACGGAGAGTCTCCCGGACATGATGTCACCGGTCTTGAGAACACGCGTCCCGAGGTCGGTCGCGGTCAGGTAGGAGGCTGCGCTGAGGCCGCCCAGTTAATCGGCACTCATTGCGTAAGGCACCGTGGCAAGTCGCATGCGGGGCGCCATTTCCGTATCGCTTCCTACGGTCACATCCAGGTAGGTCTCAGAGACAGTGCCCATCAGTTTCGGGTTGATGGGCGTGCTGATGCCTAGCATGGTGCTGAAGAGCCCGTCGGCGGTCGACACTTTCTGGGATTCCTGCCAGAGAGGCCTTCCACCCTCGGCGGCGCTATAGATTGCGAACGTGACCGCCTGGACCCCGTCGTCTAGCGCTTCTCCCTTGGTGCCCTTCAGCACCCCCTGGAAGGCGATTGGGGAGCCGGTGGTCGCGACCTGGAACGCGACCTGTGCGGGCAGTCCCCGGCCGATACCAGAGCCCAGGATGGTGCCTGCGCCCGCCGCTGCGGCCAGCAGGACAGCGATGACCAGGATCAGGGAGAGCCTTGAATTCATCGGTCTGCTCCTATTGCTCAATAAGCTTATTATGCAAGTTAGCGTCGAAAGAGGGGCCATTGTACCCGAATTTGTCACGGGTGGCCTATTATGAGGGGATTTAGCTACGGAAGAGGTCTGCATAAGCATCGTAGCCACGATTTTCCGGAAATCAAGGTAATGGGTAGGATTGAGCATGGGGTACAATCTCAGAGTCGCGCTCGGCGAGAGCAAATGCATTACCGGAGGTGTGATCTGTCATGGATCGTGAAGCGACGAAAGCGCAGATACAGGGAGTGATCGCTACGGTGCCCACTGCCTTTGACAGCAAATACGAAGTCGATTACGGGTTGATGGCCGAGGCGACCGAGGTTTGGATCGAGAGGGGCCTAAAGGGCCAGGGCTCGGTTCTGAAGGTGGCCGCGGCGATGGGCGAGGGTCCGCAGTTGAGGGACAGTGAGTGGGGCCGCTTGCTAGAGACGGTGGTAACGGCGGCGAAGGGGCGAGTACCTGTGATGGGGGCGATCCACTACAAGGACACGATGCGCTCGATCGAGGACGCGAAGATCGCCAAGGATGCGGGCGTGGCGGGGCTGCAGGTTTCGCCGCCGGTGTTCAACCAGCCCAGCCAGGAAGATATGCTGCGATATTTCGGCGCGCTATCCGATGGGTCCGACGTGGGCATACTGATTTACAACACGCACTGGCTGACCTTCGGGGGCATTTATCCAGAGACGTTTAGGAAGATGAAGGACTTCGAGTCTATTGTGGCGATCAAGTGGTCGCCGCCTGAGGGGTACAAGTTCGAAGAGATATTCGATCTTAAAGATACTTTCAATATTATCGATAACACGAACAACCCGATGGAGTGCCACAAGATGGGTGGGCATGGCTTCCTGTCGGAGGGTGTGGATGCGTACCCGACCTTCTTCCTGAACATATGGAGCATGATGGAGGCAGGCAGGTACGACGAGGCGAACTCCGAGTGGAAGAGGACTGTTCAGCCGATGCGGGACTTCGACGCACGGACCGGGAAGATTTCCGGGGGCGAGGGCAGGATGGAGAAGGGAATCTCCGAGATCATGGGGCTGCCAATGGGGCCACCTAGGCCGCCGTCGATGCCTCTGAACAAGGCCGAGATGTCGGAGCTAAGGCAGATTCTCATCGACATAGGCTGGCCGGTGCCAAACGCGTAAAGGGGTGAACGCTTGTCTGTAGGAGCGCACGGCGTGCGCCCGACGTGGTGTGGAGACGTGAAATGGAAACACCGGGACTCGACGAGGTTGTTCGTACGAGCGAGGTCGTTGTGCATCCGGGGCGGTATGCCTACCTGAAGACGCGGCAGGCTGGGCCCGGCGATCATTTCCTGGTGGCACGGGACGCGGACGAGGTTACGGTGGTTACCGAGGAGCGCAATGTTGCGGCCACGGAGCACTCCGAGTCGACGCATTGGTTCGTGCTGATGGAGATTCGGGTATCGATGCCATTTGTTGCGAAGGGTTTCCTGGCCAAGGTCACCGCGACGATGGCCGACGTCGATCTGAATGTGCTGGTGGTGTCGACCTACTCGAAGGACTACATCATGGTGAAAGAGGAGGGCCTCGACACGGCGATCGCGGCCTTGCGGCAGGTGGGGTTTCCGGTTTCTGAGGGGTGAGAGTCCATGTCGAGACAAGGTATCCTTGACCGGCTAGGGGCAGGGGACGTGCTGGTGCATGATGGCGCCACTGGCACCGAGCTGGAGGCGCGTGGGTTCGCCTGTGACTCAGGTATTTGGTCGGCGGTGGCGAATCTTGAAGCGCCGGAGCTGCTACGCGCTATTCACGAGGACTATCTCAGGGCGGGCGCGGATATCATCACCGATAACAACTATTGCACCAGTCCGAGTTTCCTG
>CAUZNX010000225.1:0-3816 GCA_963580905.1 Dehalococcoidia bacterium
TCACACTGGGACGGCTATTTTGAGTTCTAGCTTAGCGGCTGCCAAGGGACCCTCCCCAGATACCTCGGGGGCCTCAGCATGACATGTTCGCCAGAATCATTGATTTTGGCTCCGTCTGAGGCATAATGAGTCTATTATGCCCGACTTTGAGATCCACGCAGACTTCAAACCCACCGGCGACCAGCCGGAGGCCATTAACGGCCTAGTGAAAGGCGTCGAGGGCGGACTGAGGCACCAGTCGCTGTTGGGCGTCACGGGTTCCGGCAAGACATTCACGATGGCATGCGTCGCCGAAAGGCTTCAGCGACCTACGCTGGTGATCGCCCACAACAAGACACTAGCGGCGCAGCTCGCTACGGAGTTCAGGGAGTTCTTTCCCAACAACGCCGTCGAGTACTTCGTAAGCTATTACGACTACTACCAGCCCGAGGCATACATCCCGCGTACCGACACCTACATCGAGAAGGACTCGGACGTGAACGAGCAGCTCGACAAGCTACGCCACTCGGCCACACGGTCGCTGCTCACCCGACGCGACGTGCTGATCGTGGCTTCGGTCTCCTGCATATTTGGCCTGGGGTCGCCGGAGGAGTACCAGGGCTTCGTGGCCCTTGTACGCAAAGGCGAGACCCGCAGTCGCAACATCCTGGTGCGCCAGCTCATCGATATGCAGTACGAGCGCAACGACTACGATCTGGCCCGGGGTCGTTTCCGGGTGCGCGGCGACACCCTAGAGCTATTGCCTGCCTATGAGGAGGACGTCGCCGTCCGCATCGAATTCTGGGGTGACGAGATCGAGCGCATCGTACAGGTCGACCCGCTGACCGGGGAGATACTGGGCGAGCGCGACGAGATCGAGATATACCCGGCCAAGCACTTCGTGACCTCCGAGGAGAGGCTGAAGACGGCCGTCGTAGACATCGAGATCGAGCTGCAGGAGGAGCTGGAGAGCCTGAAGACACAGGGTAAGCTTCTGGAGGCGCAGCGCCTCGAATCGCGTACCAACTACGACCTGGAGATGCTGCAAGAGACGGGCTACTGCCAGGGTGTGGAGAACTACTCGCGGCACCTTTCGGGTCGTACTGCGGGTTCTACCCCTTATACGCTGATGGACTACTTCCCTGAGGACTACCTGCTGTTCATCGACGAGTCTCACATGACGCTGCCGCAGGTCCGGGCGATGTATGGCGGTGACCAGTCCCGGAAGAACGTGCTGGTCGACTACGGCTTCCGGCTGCCCTCGGCACTGGACAACCGGCCGCTGAGCTTCGGCGAGTTCGAGGAGCGGGCCCGGCAGGTGGTGTTTGTGTCCGCCACGCCGGGGCCGTATGAATACGAGCACTCTCAGCAGATGGTCGAGCAGGTCATCCGGCCCACCGGGCTTTCGGACCCCGAGATCGAGGTCAAGCCGACCACCGGCCAGATCGACGACCTGCTCTACCAGATAAGGCTACGCACCGAGCGGGGCGAGCGCTGCCTGGTGACGACGCTGACCAAGCGCATGGCCGAAGAGCTGGCCGACTACCTGCGCGAGGCTGGTATCCGAACGCAGCATCTGCACTCGGAGATCGACACGCTGGAGCGCAGCGAGGTACTCAGGGACTTGCGGCTGGGCGTGTACGAGGTGGTGGTGGGCATTAACCTGCTCAGGGAAGGGCTGGACCTGCCCGAGGTGAGCCTTGTCGCGATTCTGGACGCCGACAAGGAGGGCTACCTGCGCTCTACGACGTCGCTGACGCAGACGATTGGTCGTGCGGCGCGCCACCTCGACGGCAAAGTGATTATGTACGCGGACAGGATCACGGATTCGATGCGACGGGCTATCGACGAGACCGATCGTCGTCGCCACCTCCAAGAGGCGTACAACGCAGAGCATGGCATCACACCCCAGGGGATCCGCAAGGCGGTCCACGATATCACGGAACGGGTGATGGAGATCGCCGAGACGAAGACACCTTACATCACGTCCGGTGATCTGCCAAAGGAGGATATCCTGCGGCTGATCAAGGACCTAGAGCGGCAGATGAAGACGTCGTCCAAGAACCTGGAGTTCGAGAAGGCAGCCCTCCTCCGCGACCAGATCACCGACCTACGCAAAGTAATGGTAGAAGACATCGCAGGGTGAGGTGGCGCGGCCACCGTTTGGGGGGCGGGGGTGGTGACGCCCAGAGACGCGGTCACATTTAGCGGGGTTGGGGGGTGGTGACTCGGTGACTCGGTCACGCTCTTGGGCCTGGGGTGGCTTTGCACCAAAGGCCATGGTCTGGATCGACGCAATTTTTCGTTAGCAACGGCAGCGGACACGGCCTTGGCTCGTTCTGTGGGTGGTCCCATGCTGTCGCTTAATTTCGTGTTTTCGTATGATCTGTGATCGTGGATACCTCTCCCCATATAGACGACCCGCTACTTGACGACCCCAACGACGTTGGCTCTCCTTCTGTACTCCGCAATGCGCTGGTTGACGGGCTCAAGAGCAGGGGGCTGATCAAAGATGTGGCGATTGAGGCCGCCTTCAGGACTGTGCCGCGACACGTATTCTTGCCGCAGTTTCCTGTTGCCAGTGTGTATGAGGACCAGGGCCTCATCACGAAAATCGGGGACGGCATAACGCTCAGTTCCACCACGGGGCCGGGACCGATGGCGTACATGCTCCAGCATCTCGACCTCCAGCCAGGACACGGGGTGCTGGAGATCGGCGCTGCGACTGGCTATAACGCTGCCCTCATGGCTCATATGGTCGGCGAGTCCGGGCATGTGGTCACAGTGGACATTGAGTCCGACGTTGTGGAGGACGCTCGCCGACATCTGTTTGCTGCGGGGTATGGGCGTGTGAAGGCGATATCGGCCGACGGCGGCCACGGGTATCTGGACGACGCGCCGTACGACCGTATCATCGCGACGACGGGCGCATGGGACATTCCCCCGGCATGGCGAGAGCAGCTCAAGCCTGGTGGTCGACTGGTGCTCCCGCTGTCAATCAGAGGCGGCAAACAGGGCATTGTCTCCTTCGACAACGAGGGAGATCGGCTCACCAGCGGCAAAATAAGGCCCACGGGGTTCATACCCCTTCGTGGCGCATTTGCCGGCCCCACGATCAAGATGCCCATTGGTTCGGGGACTGAGGCGTCTGTCGGCGGCGATCAGATCGACATGGACGCCGAGACGATTTACGAGCTGTTGACCGGCAAGTTCGTGGATACGGCTACCGGTGTGTCGGTGACGTGGGACGAGTTGTACGGCCTGCAGACTTGGCTGTCGGCGCGGGAGCCGCGAGCGTGCGAGTTCAACGATACAGAGGGACCGGGTCGGATCGTTCCGCCCTTTTTTCAGTCTCAAAACACGGACAAGACCATCTGTTGGACAGACGGGATTGTTGGGGTGCACGGAATCGCTGTGTTCCATCAGGATGGCGGCGACGCACAGCCGATTGAGCTTATCGTCAGGGGCTACGGGCCAGACTAGGGTGTCGCCGAACGCCTGGTCGAGCATGTCCTGGCGTGGGAGACCGCTGGCCGTCCGTTGATGTCAGATATCCGGATTACTGTCCTACCTATGGACACGCTCTATGAGCCTGCAGATGATGAGGTGATGGTTGTGAAGCGGTGGAACAAGCTGGCGGTGAAATTTGGGGCGGGTGGCGCGGCGGCAGAGTAGGAATCTCCCCATTCGTTGAGGAAATAGCTGGTTTGCACGTCGTTTCAGCCGATAATGGTCGGCGCTCTGCTCGGCGGTGGGGGTACCCGCTCTAGCCTGCACAGATCAGCGAATAAGAAGAGTACGGAATCCGATAATAGTAAGAGGCGACCGTGGTAGTTA
>CAUZNX010000226.1:0-3814 GCA_963580905.1 Dehalococcoidia bacterium
ACAGCTCCTCTGGAAGGTGGTCCATCCAGAACGCATGAATCGGAGGTACAACTCGAACCAAAAGAATCTCAAGCGAAAGTCTTGAAGCAAGGTCTGTAACGTAGGGAAGAACCGTCTCGGCCAGATCCGATCCGTCCAGCGCGACCAGGATACTGGTCAGCGTACTGTCCTCACCCCGGTAGATAGTAGCTCGCTCGGGCGTCATCGCCAGCACCGGCACATTGGCGGAATGTATCACCTCATCGGTGACAGACCCCAGAATGCCTCTGGCAAGAGCGTTACGGCCATGGGTCGACATCATAATCAGGCTGCAATCGTGGGCGTCGGCAGCCCGAACAATTTCGTCGGCAGATCTGCCCGAAACCACAACTTCCTCTACGGCAACTCCGGTGCCTACAAGCAACCCTGCAGCGGCTACCAGGCCTTCTCTTGCGCCGCTCTCCGCACGTTGGTACAACCTGGAAAAGTACGACCTCCCCACGCCAAGCGAGCCCTGATCCAGTACCGACAGGAGCACTACCGTCGCCCCAAGCCCGGTGGCCACTTTTGATACATAGGGAAGAATCCCCTCGGATTGTTCGGACCCGTCCAATGGGACCAGTATTTTCTCGATCACCGTGCTGTGCCTCACGCCCCGGTTCGGGCTAGTCGTTTCGGATCGATTGTACTACGGACAGATACTCGTCGCTGCTATCTGCGGGGACGAGTCGATACACACCTTCATACACCTCACGGACGATCTCGGCGACTTCGTGCAGTTCTGGTCTTTTAGCGACCGGCACTATGACAAGATCAAGGGGCTTGGGCGAGATACCCTGCGTATCCGGCACGCGGTATTCGCACGGAGCGATCCAGGCATCCCAGTGTTGACGGTAGTAGCGCCACAAGATCCCTTCAGGCTCCAGTTCCGATACGATATAGTCCAAAGGCCGCCCATCCTCGCCGTGTAGAGCGTCCAACACCCTAGACCGTAGCGCGGAATATACGCCCCTGCGCCGCATGTCCTTGTGGACCGCAGAGTAGAGCAGCATCGCGGCATTCAGCCTCCCGAGCCGGGCTCCGACCACCACTGCCAGCACCCCACTATCGTCAAAAGCGCACAACATTCTGGTCACTGCGCGATCGTCGCGCGATGGGCCTATTGTTTCTATAAACGTCGCCAGGTCTTCCACGTTAGCTGGGCCGAGGTTCTCCTGCAGCAGGCTGTGAGCCTCGACGGCACCCCCGCCGCCCGTTACCCATTTAACAGCGAGACCGGCGGCCTGCAGGACCATCAGCCCTTCCTCAAATCGACGACACGCTTTTCCTTCCGTGAATTCTTGAAGTGGGATTCGTCGGCAAAGGCCAACTCCAACTCCACGAATTTCCCGGCGAACAGATACGCCAGTTCGGGCTCCTTACCAGTCAGTGAGCGTCTGATAAGCGGCTCATCGGCAGCCATGTAATCCGGGAGCACGATGGTCATCTTGTCCCCGCCGTCGTCGCTGAGTACCACGTCGATCGGCCCCAGCGTGCTCATCTCGCGGTATGCCGCCCTTCGGATACCGTCGTAGGACACCTTGACGCCGAGCAGCGACACACTGCCGTCCATTCTCCCGATCACGTCCACTCTGGGGTCTGCCAGGCCGCAGGCACAAGGTCCCGGCCGCAATTTCACCAAATCGCCCAGGGCGTATCTGAGCAACGGAAGTCCTTCTTGATGAAGGGTGGTCACCAGTAGTCTTCCGTGGGTGTCGTCCGGTGCCTCAGTCGAAATTTCGAGTAGATTCTGGTCGTTGAACAGGTGAATGCCGTCGTGGACCTGGCACTCGATTCCCAGGGCCGAGGTCTCGGATGCACCGTAATAGGCGAAGACCTCAAGTCCCAGGTCGTCAACAAGACGGGAGTGGGTTGTACTTCGAAGCGGCTCGCCAACGTACACCAGCGAACGCAATTTTGCATTCGGACGCCCCGCGAGTCCGCGAACAAGGATATCCAGGCATCGTTCCAATACCGAAGGCACCGTGACGATGACAGTGGGGTCCAGCACAAGCAGATCATCGATCGTCGAGGCAGGGTCGGGACCAGCTGAAAGGGCATAGGCCTCGGCAACCCCCATCTCTTCGAGAGCACGGGTGAATGAGACCATCAGCGTCAGCGGCCCGGTATCCAGGCATGCAACACGGTCATTGTCGCCAATGCCGCACACCCGGAACAGGCGCGCCAGGAATTTGGACTCTGCGACCTCATCACGATAGGTGATCGCCCGCCTCTTGCGGTGTCCCGTAGTCCCCGAAGATGCCTCCAGGTCCACTACCTCGTCTGCCGAGGCAAAAGCCTCGTCGGCGAGTCTGTAGAAGGCGTCTCCTTCAAGGGAGGGCAGGGCTTCCAACAGCCCCAAAGGGTCACGCGTCTGCAGATCGACAGCAGATATACCAGCCTTGGCCATAGACTCGCGATATTCGCCAAATTGCGAGTGGGCACGAATCAAGACGGGGCGCAATGCGTCTCGGACGCCTGCAAACGGCTCCCCGAGCGTCTTCACAAACGTATTCGAGATCGCGTGCCCTTCCATGTATTCGTACTATGGCAATTCAACTTCGACGCGAGACGACCACCCCTCACGACAATAGGCCTCGCAGATCCTCCCAGGAGTGCCGAGTCTTGGCTACATACACGAGACCATCCCCCTCAGCGAGATCGATCCCGTCGAAACTCACCTTCGCCGTACTGTCCCTTACGACCCCGACCAGGTTAATTCCGCTGTCGAGCAGCTGCTTGGCTACGCTAACATAGGGCTTAGCCTCGGTCGGAATGGATTCCACGTAGGTGGTAGAGAGTGTCCCTTCGATCTGATTGCTTGTGATCGCCTGAGTCACAATGCTCACGCCAGGATCCTGGGCCTCCTGAACAAGCAAATTGTTGGCCAGCTGCAACGTATAGACCAGGTTAACGCGGGGCGACACGTTGAAAAGTGCGGCATGCTTGAGGTCCAGGCACTCCGCAACGATGTCTATTTCCGGGTTCATGTTGTTCATAACGAACGCAATCGAGGCCACGAGGCTGTCGCTCCTCGGATCCTCGTGGCTTGGACTAAGGATGATCGCCTGTCCTGCGCGCGCGATGTTGGCCCTCTCGTGGGTCTCCTCATCAAGAGGATCTCCGCGAATGAACGATACGCCGTCGACGTGGAACGGCAGCTCCAGGAGCTTGTCGGACACGATGACTACTTCCGCGGACCCGTGATGCACATCGTCACGATACTCTTTGATGACCGCCCGAACCCGGGACTCGCCCGGAAAGTTGATGATCATCAAATGGCCTCTGAGGCCCGATTTACCCATACCCGTGCGCTCCTTTTGCCTGGAATCCGCGATCCAGTCCACCGCCATGCCAATCGCGGTCGTGAATGTTGCCAGGCCCACCAAAACGATGAAAAACGCCGTCCCGACCCGCCCGCCTAGGGTCGAAGACGAGATATCGCCGTATCCAATTGTGGTGATCGACACTATGCTAAACCAGAGACCGTCCCAGATCGTGATTTCGGGGCGTTCCACACGATCGAAAAAATAGAATGTTAGCGTGTTCCCCATGATGCTAATTACGATGATTCCAAGCAGAACCGCAACGCCAATCTCTTTGCGGCGTCGCATCTGCCGGACCATTCGCCCTAGTGAGTAGAACATCGTAGGTATCGCCCTCGTCCTGTAGCTATTCGACTCGTTTGGCCAGGGGCATCCCGAAGCCCTCTGCCGAGTCCTCGATTCCTATGCGTAGTAGCGGCTGCACCAGGTTATGCAGCGCAGTCACTACCAGCTGCCCAGAATCGGACCTC
>CAUZNX010000227.1:0-3802 GCA_963580905.1 Dehalococcoidia bacterium
GGGATTTAAGGGAGACATCAAGCAAGTACCTCCCATGTATAGTGCGCTGAAGCAGAACGGCAAGCGGCTGTATGAGTTGGCCCGCGCAGGAATCGAGGTCGAGAGGGAGGCACGAGACGTCGAGGTCCACGATATCGTCATCCGTGACTGGTCGAACCCGACGTTCGAAATTGATGTGCACTGTGGGCGCGGCTTCTACATGCGGTCTCTGGCATACGATCTAGGTCAAATTCTGGGATGCGGCGGACATCTCAAGAGCCTGGCAAGGCTCAGGGCCGGCACGTTTACTATCGAAGAAGCCGTGGACCTCTCTGAGGCCGAGCGGCTGTTCTACGAGGGTGGATGGGAGGCGATGGTCTCTCCCATGGACTCTGTGGTGTCGCACATGAAGGCTGCTATCGTTGGTCAGAAAATCGAAGACATGATCAGGAATGGCAGGTCGCTGCCCCCTGGCCTTCGGATTCCACTGGCCCACCCTGGTGAGCAGTGCAGGTTGTATTCGGTCGATGGCTCCTTCGTGGCGATCATGTCATTCGATCCGTCTGCGGGTCGTTGGAAGCCGGACCGCGTGTTTAATTCCGACAAGAATGCGGCATGACATCCCGGATCAGACCCGGCCTATTCGGTTGTGGCAAGCGAGGTCGAGCGTAGCGCCTAGCTATTGACACCGCCTGATTTACGCTATATGTTCTAACTACAATCTCAGGAGGTGCCTGAATGGACGCATATTGCTTCAAGTGCCGGGCGAAGCGACAGATCAGCAATCCAGAGAGTGTGACGTTGAAGAACGGCCGGCCGGCCACCCAGGGCAAATGCTCGGTGTGCGGGACCAAGGTATTCAGGATCGGTAAGGCCTAAAAGCCAACACCCACCTAAGTCAAGGTCGTCGTTTACCCCGCACCGGGTCGCGGGTAATTATTATGCAATGAAAATGGCCGAATTTGCGCGGGCAATCGGTTGACCGTAGTACCAAAATCTTCGTACAATATATACATGAGTGAAGCTTTGTCGACATACGCAATAGTACGGACAGGCGGAAAACAGTACCGGGTAGAGCCGGGTGACACCATTCGTGTGGAGTCCCTCCCAGTTGAGGAGGGGGAAACGATTGAGTTGGACGACGTCTTGATGCTCTCCACGGAAGACGGAGTGTCCCTTGGGACACCCCGTGTGAGCGGAGCGAAGGTCACGGCAGAGGTCGTTGCCAATGGCAAGGGCAATAAGCTCGTGATCTTCAAGTACAAGGCGAAGACACGATACCGACGACGGAATGGTCACAGGCAGCTTTACACCGATCTTAAGGTAACTGGCATCTCAACGTAGAGAGCCGGTATCACAGGGTGTTTGATGGCACATAAAAAGGGCGGCGGCAGTACAAGCAACGGTCGCGATAGCGCAGGGCAACGCCTTGGCGTTAAGCGCTACGACACGGAGTTGGTCCGTGCGGGCTCGATCATCGTTCGGCAGCGTGGGACAAGAATCATGCCTGGCACGAATGTCGGCCTTGGCAGGGATCACACGTTGTTTGCCCTCGTCGACGGATCTGTGAAATTCGAGTACCGGCGACGGGACAAGAAGCAAGTCAGCGTCTATCCCGTTGAAGGGGGATTGGTGTAGTGAAAACCAAGATACATCCGGAGTACCACGCGGCGGCGACCGTGACTTGTTCTTGCGGTGCGACCTACATTACTGGGGCCAC
The DNA here is from genome assembly GCA_963580905.1 of Dehalococcoidia bacterium. Taxonomy (GTDB): domain Bacteria; phylum Chloroflexota; class Dehalococcoidia; order Lucifugimonadales; family CAJWER01; genus CAJWER01. The sequence goes on from CAUZNX010000227.1 coordinate 1,700, forward strand.
GAAGCCCGAGTTGAAGATTGAGATATGCAACCAGTGCCATCCGTTCTACACGGGTGAGCAGCGTATCGTTGACACCGAGGGTCGTGTAGAGAGAATGAGGCGTCGGTTTAATCTCCAGTCCTAAGTTGGCTAGAGTAGTTTAGATTCGAAAGGGGGTGAGCTTGCTCACCCCCTTTCTTTTTCCCCGAGGTGGCGATGGCTTCTGTTGACAGACCCACGTATGGCGGTCAGGCGGTCCTAGAGGGCGTCTTGATTCGCGGACAACGGCATGCCGCTATCGCAGTTCGACGTCCCGACGGGACGATGGCCCTCAAGTGCGAACCCCTTAGCTCCGTCTATACCGGCGGTCTGAGGAAGATTCCGGTTCTCCGAGGGATACTGGTCCTCGCCGAGACCCTGACCCTGGGCATGCGCGCCCTGACCTATTCTGCCAATGTGGCTGCGGAAGCCGAGGGTGAGGAGATAGGCAAGGGGGCGATGGCATTGACCTTCGCCTTCTCGATGACCTTTGCCATCGGGCTGTTCTTTATGGTTCCGTTGCTGGCCAGCACTGCCGTTGAGGGCCCTCTGGGTTCTGATTTGCTTGCCAACCTGGTGGAGGGCATCATCCGGCTGGGGGTCTTTCTGGCTTATATCTACCTGATCGGCCGAATGGACCAGATTGCCCGGGTTTTCATGTACCACGGCGCCGAGCATATGACGGTTCATGCCCAGGAGGCCGACCAGCCCCTGGATATCGAGTCTGTGCGAAGGTACTCAACGGCGCACCCTCGATGTGGCACCGCGTTCCTGCTGACGGTAGTCGTAGTGTCTATCGGGGTGTTCACCTTTGTAGGCCGCGACCCCCTGTGGTGGCTGTTTACATCCCGGATTGTGCTGGTACCCCTTGTGGCCGCGATTAGCTATGAGGCGATACGGTTCAGCGGATTCCACTCGGACAATCCCATAGTGAGGGTCCTATTCGCTCCTAGCCTGTGGCTTCAGGCGATGACGACGCGCCAGCCGGAGGACGGGCAGATCGAGGTAGCCATCGCCGCTATGGAGCAGGCGATCGCTGCGGACAAAGGGGCCTAGCTGAAGCCGAGCTCCGTCGCGCGCTCGACACAATGTGTTCATGTTCCGAGTTGGCTTTTTCACGCTCTATCCACGGGGTCTGTGCGACGATTGGTGCCAGAGCTTCAACATGAGGTGGAGCGTGGTACGAGACACTGGGGCGGTATTGCGAGGCTGGCTGGCAGCTCATTTCCTGGTGATGCGCGCGCTGTTACTCGGCCATTTCCCCGCCTTCTCGACAATGGTTCCTCTCTTCACTGAATCCGCCGATTCGTCGATTGACGCAACAGTGCCTCCGGAGCGGCTGCAGTTTCGTTTTGAACCACGCCCCTCTGTCTCGGCTCAGTTCGCGATAGACGTGGCATTGGATGAGGAATTCAGGGTATTTGTAGGTGAGGACTGGCAGCAAGAGGTCCGCAGGATCATTGATTCTGCCAATCAGCTTTTGGGCCAAATAGGCATTTCCGCTGAAGTGGGTTCGGCGCGGTCCTGGCGGTCCGATGACTTAAGCTTGGATGCGCCGTCGCTCCTTGCTGAGGCATCCAGGCAGGTCCCGCGGGACTCTGGCCACGCATTTCTAGCGGTGACAGGCCAGGCGGCCAAGCCCCTAGACGGATGGAGTCGTAGGTTGCGGACCAGTGCCATCACGAGGTACTACCGCTATGACCAGGCGATGACCGCGGCTCTCATCGCTCACGAGGTGGGACACGTCCTGGGTGCGATTCACCACGAGGACGGGCATATCTGCGAGGACGGGGCCTGCATTATGAACGGGGCGGGATTCGCCCGGTCCGACTTCTGGTGTGATGAGCACGTGGAACAGATCTGGGAGTCCATCACTTCCGGTTTGAGTGCTGGGGCCGCCTGAGAAGCGGCGGCGTCTAGCCTCGGCGCTGGCGCAGGTGGGCGTACACGTCTTCGGGAGTGCCACCGTTGGCCGAAATCAGCACCAGCAGGTGGTAGAGCAGGTCCGCAGACTCCCGCACCAACGCGTCCTTGTCCAGCTTGACCCCGGCTATGACCGCCTCGCCCGACTCTTCAATCACCTTC
>CAUZNX010000228.1:0-3800 GCA_963580905.1 Dehalococcoidia bacterium
GGCGCCAGGGCCCCAGAACCCGGCCCCAAACTTCGCGGAGGACGAGCGCAGATAGGAATAGACCTCGTCGTTCTCGGCGACCGACTCCAACAGGTCAGGTGTGCCGTCGACCCGTGCCTGAATCAGGTGGTCGCAATGGACAGTGGTGGGGACTGCAGTGCTGGCGCGACGCGTCTGGGAGAAGTTGAGCATCACGGTCTGGCCAAGAACATCCTGGAGGGCGACCCTGTCGGGCCTCAGTGCGAGCTGGCTCTGCCCCGGAACGAACTCCTGGGACTCGGGGTCCGCGAGGTGTCCGAGGAGGACCTTGTCAGCCAGTGTCAGGGACCTGCCCAGCCTGCGCCGGACGACCCCCTGGTTCTTCGCAAGTGTGGCGTAAACGCCGGCCACCATCTCGGGAGTTGACTCAACCGCTACCATTGCCGTGTCCTCCGGGCATCATAGCCCCATACGCAAAGCGCGGCCCGTTCAAGCTATTGCTTGCGGGTCACGCTAATCTAAAATAGGCTTCCTGGGGAGGAGCCGCGACAACTACTGGGACACCCCGAAGTACGAGTAGTTCAGCTTGATATAGCCGTCCCACTCTGCAGGGGTGTCGTCCTCCGCAAATATGGCCACTACCGGGCAAACCGGCTCGCAGGCCGCACAGTCGATGCACTCGTCCGGGTGGATGAAGTACATGTTGTCGGAATCTTCAGTGTAGATGCAGTCTACGGGACACACATCCACGCAAGCCGCGTCCTTCACGTCGACGCACGGCTCGGCGATAATATAGGTCATTTCGCTCCTAACCTCCTGACGCTTTTCGTCACCGTTAGTATAGCTTGGCCGCGCCGGTCGATTCAAGATATCAAGACAGTCGATTTTCCCTCTGTAGGGATGAACCTTGACTTTCGACACATCAGCTAGTTAACTGGCGCGGCTGAACTATGACGCCGACTGAGGAGTGCAGATGGGCAAGCTAGATGGGAAGGTCGCGATAGTAACCGGAGGCGGGACTGGTATCGGAAAAGGGATCGCACGGGCTTTCGCCGCAGAAGGGGCACGAGTCGTCATCGCATCTCGCTCCGAGCAAACTCTGAACGAGACGGCGGGGGAGCTAGGAGACCAGGTCATCGCTGTGCCGACAGATCTCAAGGTGGAGGCCCAAATCACCAACCTGTTCGAGCGAACCATCGCGGAGATGGGGCAGCTGGACATCCTGGTCAATAACTCAGGGGTATTTGAGGGAGGACCGATCGAGGAACTGTCCCTGGAGACCTGGCAGCACGTCATGGACGTGAACCTGACAGGCGTATTCCTCTGTACCCGCGAAGCGATGAAGATCATGAAGCCAGCAGGAGGCGGTAGGATCATCAACATCGGCAGCATCTCGGCACAGATGCCGCGCATGAACTCCGCCCCTTACACGACAACCAAGCACGCTCTCGTAGGCCTAACCAAGTCGACCGCGCTAGAGGGTCGCGATTTCGGTGTGGTCGCCAGCATCCTGCATCCGGGCAACGTGCTAACCGAACTGAGGGACAACAGCGCCCTGGCACAGAACCAGGAGCCGATGATGAGCACGGATGACATCGCAATGGCAGCGCTCACGATGGCCGCCCTCCCTCTAAACGTGAACATGCTGGAAGCGATCGTGTTGCCCGTCGAGCAGAAGTACATTGGCCGGGGATAGTGGGGCGCAATGAAAAAGGTCCTGGTCACAGGAATGAGCGGATTGATCGGCGGCTTGCTGCGCCGGCATCTGGAGGACGACGGCGGATACGAACTCACTGCCCTCAACAGGAGCCCCCTGGAGGGAGTGCGATGTGTTCAGGCCGACATCGCTGACCTTGATGCGATCAAGCCAGCTTTCGTAGGGCAAGACACGGTTGTCCACCTGGCAGCACACCTGAAGGACGAGCCCTTCGAGACCCTGCAATCGGTCAATCTCACGGGCGCGTACAACGTCTACGAGGCGGCACGGTCTGCCGGCGTGAAGCGCGTGGTCTTCGCCAGTTCAGGCTCCACGATCAAGGGCTGGGAGGACGTCCTTCCCTATCGTGCAATGGCCGAGGGGCGATACGAGGATGTCCCGGAGAGATGGCCGATGATCACCCACGAAATGGTGCGGCCCCGTGGTGCATACGGCGCGTCGAAGGTGTGGGGCGAGGCGGCCGGAAGGCACTTTTCAGACACCTACGGGATGTCGGTGCTCTGCGTGCGCATCGGATCGGTGCTCGACCACAACGACCCATCGCGGATGGGACCAAGCATGGCGTGGCTGAGCCACCGCGATGTCGTAGATATTTTAGTGCGCTGCATCGATGCGCCACAGGACCTGCGCTACGACATCTTCCTCGCCACGTCCAGGAACCGGTACGGCTACCGCGACCTGGAGCATGCGCGAGATGTGCTCGGATACGTCCCGCAGGACAACGACGACTCGGCGTTCGAGGCCTGATCACCAGGTAGAATTCCCGAGTCAGTCAGCACTAAGGGCGGTACGACAGTTACTGACCCGGAATACTCGCAATCATCTTGCCCGCTTCACCCCTCGTTGTACGCCCCGAGGAATTGTGGCGCGCACGCCACCGACCGGGTCCAGTTAATTGCCCGACGGATTGGTGTGCCACTATAATCGACGCGGCCCATGACCCAATAGGGAAGGACATTTTGGATGACGGGTAGTCAGGCGATAGCAATAGACGGACCAGTCGCGTCGGGCAAGACCGCCGTTGGCGGGCTGGTGGCGAAGCTGTTGGGATGCGGATTTCTCGACACAGGACTCATGTACAGAGCAGTGACACAGGTTGCACTGGAACGCAAAATAGATCTTAAGGACGCTCCCGGGCTGACCGCACTGGCCGAAAGCCTCTCGATGGAAGTGTCGACGGCAAGGGGCGCCGACGGCCTAGTGGTCGAAGGGAAAGAGGTCGCCGAGAGCCTGAGGGACGGACCGGTCGAACGCGGCGTGTCCCTGGTGGCGAGCGTGCCCGGGGTCAGGAGGGCGCTTGTACAGCGGCAACGTGACATCGCCGCCGCTGGCCCAATCGTCATGATGGGGCGCGACATCGGTACTGTCGTGTTGACCGATGCAGCAGCCAAGGTCTACCTCACGGCCTCTGTAAACGAGCGAGCGCGACGACGCCATCTCGAGTTTTCCGAACGTGGGAATGGGATCGGATACGATCAGGTCCTGCAGGAGCTCCAGAGACGTGACGCGACAGACTCGGAACGCGACGACTCCCCCCTCCGACCCGCCGACGATGCAGTGGTTATTGAGACCGGCGGACGACCCATCGAGGACCTGGCCAACGAAATCGTCGCTCTGGTTCGCGCGCGCTGATGGACAATATCTACAATGCATCGAACTTAGTACAAAAGACGACGCTGGGTATATTCGCGGACTACGCTGTCACCGGCAAGGACCGCGTCCCCATGGATGAACCTCTGATAATCGTGGCAAACCATCAGAGTAATCTTGACCCGGCATTTCTGTCGCCAAGCATCCCACGGCGGATAAAATTCTTGGCCAAGGATTCGATCTTTCGCGTGTCAATTGCCAACTGGTTCCTGCGCTCCTATGGAGCCTTTCCACTCAAGCGCAACGCTGTAGACGTGACAGCCCACCGCTGGTCGGTCGCCCACCTCAAGAGTGGCGGAGCACTGGCGCTGTTTCCCGAGGGCACCAGGAACCCCAAGGGCATGGGTCGTGCCCACGCTGGTGTGGCCCGTCTCGCCCTCACCACAAAGGTCCGGCTACTGCCGGTGGGGATCACAGGAACCGAGCGCCTGGGGAGTGTGTTGCGAGTCTTTAA
>CAUZNX010000229.1:0-3800 GCA_963580905.1 Dehalococcoidia bacterium
GGTGAATTGGACTGCGGCGATGTCGTCCAATTGTACATCGTTTGCCTCGACCAGGCTCTTGAGAAGCTCAGTAGTGGCCTCGATGATCGCTTCTGACGTATTCTCGTCGGCGGTGGTTGCCCCTCTGATGCCCCGCATCCGACCCATTTAATTTTCTCCCTTGACGGTGCTGTCGCTGGTTTAAGCCCGACAATCGGGTGTCGGGTATCTTCGTCGTCTTCCCACTCCCAGAATGGTGCAGGTGTCTGAGGGACACCCTCATACACCCGGCAAAGGGGCTGCGCCTCTCTGCACACCTGCCGTCACACGCCCAGATTCAATATTCGGGAAGACGGATCCTCGTCTCAGTTCCCGGCGTAAGCCTGGCTCAGACAGTATCCGGTCCCGTCCCCTTAGCGTGCCCAGCACCTTGCCGCATAGCTTCGACGAACTCGCGCGCTGCTTGTACGGCTTCGGCCTTCGGAAGGGCGGCGACCGCGTCTATCAGTGCGCTGCCGAACACCGCCCCATCGGAGAAGCCGGCGACCTCCTTGACGTGGGCAGGGGTCGAAATTCCGAAGCCGACAAGGATAGCCAGGTCTGTCTGTAGCCGTATCCTATTGACCAGGTCTTTCACCCCTTCTCGCAGACCGGTGCGCGCACCGGTCACCCCCGTAAGGCTCACGCAGTATATAAATCCGCCTGCGTGTTGGCAAGCCTGTTTTATACGGTCCGTGGTACTTGTCGGCGCCAGCAGCGGAACCAGGTGCACACCGTGGCGTTGGCATATCTCGTGTAGGGGAGCCGCCTCTTCAGGGGGCAGGTCTGGAACGATGAGGCCGTCAACCCCAGCTCGCGCAGCCTCCTCAACGAAGCTCTCCAAACCGGGCCTTAAGAATGGGTTGTAGTACCCCATCAGGAGCACGGGTGCGCTTGCGTTCCGCTCCCGGAGACGACGCACGGCGTCGATGCAGCGTTTAAGCGTAACGCCCTGTTCGAGGGCGTGCTGACTGGTCATCTGGATAGTGGGGCCCTCGGCCAGAGGATCGCTGAAAGGCACCCCCAACTCGATGAGGTCTGCGCCAGACTGTAAGGCCGCCTCCGCGATATCGATTGACGTGTCAAGGTCGGGATAACCAACCGTCATGAAAGGGGCGAGTATCGTCCGTCCGGCCTTCCGGGCCTCCTGGAGCGTCAAGTCGATTCTATTGGTCATCGTGCCTCTTGCGTGGTGTCCGATCAATTGGCTATCGGGGTGTGCAGAGGGGCAGAGCCCCTGTGCCGGGAGCCTGAGGGTGTCCCTCAGAAAACACTTCTATTCTCTTTTTTCGTCTCTCCCTGGCAATCAATGGTCTAATGCCCATCGTCCAGATGACTTGCGATTATTAAATGTTAGGCTGCGGTCATCAACCATAGAGCCAGCAGGTTCTGGGCGGCATGGGCCAAAAACGGAGGCCATATTGATCGTGTTCTCAGGTAGAGCCAGGACAACAGCATGCCGCTCACGAAGAAGGGTACCATGACGCCAAGGTCAACGTGGCCCGCCGCGAACAGAATACTAGCTACGACCGCTGCACGGAGTCTTCCCATCGGACCGACGAGCGCGGTCAAGATAAAGCCCCTGAAAAACAGCTCCTCGACCAGTGGACCGGCGAGCCCGATTAGCACAATGGTGACCAGTCTTCGGGCTCCCTCGCCAAGGATGTCGGCGGGGACCCCGGTGGGCAGCAGAAAATCGAAGCCGAGGGCGGTAACGATAGCGACATATACACCGCTGAACACAAGGCTGCCCAGCAATGCCGGCCAGGGTATCAGCAGTGCGAGCCGTCCTTTGAGGGGGCTGAAGCCGACGACGCTCCACGGCACCCGGTGTTTTCGGATGCCCAGATACCATACGGCAGAGACCATCAGCAGGTGTGGTACCGCTAAGACCACCGGGACGAGAGTGTCACTGAGGGTGTTCTCGGTGCCACGAAACACGATGGCGAGCGTGGCGAGCAGCGCGACCGATCCGCCTGCCACCATAGCCACACCAACTAGTGCTCCGCGAGGACCCCACGGCGCAAGGCGCTCCCGCACAGCCGATGCCTGCTCAATCACGCTTGTCACGCTTTTGGCGGCCAGTTGTCGAGATGTTTCGAAGTGCCCTGCTATAATTTGTCGGGCGCCGGGCGGCATCGTTGCCGGACATCACAGCGTCAGGGGGACTTTGATGAGTGGAAATGGACTCTCCGTGAAGGGCGACACAGGCAGTAAGCGGATTGCGCTGGAGTGCGAGCACCAGTCCGGGATGCTCTATGTTGTACCGGCAGAATCGAGCTGGGTCTGCTCCGACGACAAGCTGCATGCCCACGCGCTGGCGGGCTTCTTTAGGCAGCTTGGTCAGTTGGAAAACCCCGCTATTGACGAGGTGATGCAGCGGTGGGGTCTCTACTATCGCGCCAGAGAAATCGGCTCTGAGGGACATGATGACCAGGTGGAGGGCTAGCGCCTCGGTCTAGTCGTCCCCGCTTGCATCGCCGTCCCCCGAATTGCTGGCGATGATCCGGTGGATCACCGGGCCGAATGCGTTATCGTCGCCGGGCTCGGTGTCGTCGTTCGACCAGTCCTTCAAGGCGTCGTCGTCGCCCGTGTCAATTGCCTCTTGTGACCTCGGAAGCGCCACCCCTCGGGCCGGGACTACCTTTGGTGGGAACGACATTGTGCCGGATCGGTACGGGTGCTTGTAAACCTCTCGGATGATTAACAGAAGCGCCTCATCTCCGACACTTCTGACGGCGGCCTCATACTTGTTGCCGCCCTTCATGAGCCGGAGCAGCCTCACGGTAAGCCTTGGCTCGATCTGACCAAGGACCGCGCCTCCGAGTCCAATTGCCTTGAGTACACCGCCCTCCAGTTGCATCTGGACCTGTCGCCCCGGCGCCTCTTTCACGAGCACCTTGGGCTTCGCCAGGTTGACTAGGGCCGTAATCGTGGTCTTGCCGATCTCTTCTATGAACGTGTCACCCACGGCACAGCCATGGATCATATCCACGGGCTCGGTGTCGTCGAGCTGCTGTAGGCGGTCCAGGTTTTTGCGTGCGATCGGGTTGTTGGGAGATAATTCCAGCGAACGCCCGAAGGCTGCCTTCGCGTCTCGAATTCTCCCGACCTCCGTTAGCGCCTTTCCGAGCCTGTTATAGGTCTCCAGGTCATCGGGGAAGTCGTCGAGGATAGCCTCGTTCGCCTTTGCCGCATCCGACCAGCGGCTCTGCATGGCGAGATCAATCGCCTTCTTGGACTGGTCCTCTTTTTGTCTGTTCTGGGCTTGTATTTGTGGTGAAGTCATTGTGTTGTATACCGTTCATCAGCACGTTCTGGATTCCGCGAGCCGAGGGTCGCCAGGCGACCTCAATGCTTTTTAGTCGGCGCATTCTAGCGCATGGCCAAATGGCGCGCAAGCCGTTTTCGTGTCTTGATACGCTCGATATCTCCTATTTCCCGTAGTCGCCGCGCGCACCCCTTAGCCTAACCATGATGACGTCCCGTAGCATCAGGAAGGCATCTACGAAGCGTACTGTGCTCTCCTCTTGGTGATGCCACTCAATCGGCATTTCGAGGACTCGCAGGCCTCGCTTCGACGCCAGGTAGAGGAGCTCCACGTCGAACCCGAATCCGGTCGTTCGCTGGCTGGCAAAAAGCTCTTCGGCCGCCGCGCTTCTGAAGCATTTGAACCCGCACTGGGTGTCCTGAAACCTCCGGACCGCCAACAAACGCACGACCAGGTTGAAGATGCGCCCCCTTAGATGCCTAGATGCGGACTCGTCGTAGCGCGTAGCTCC
>CAUZNX010000230.1:0-3794 GCA_963580905.1 Dehalococcoidia bacterium
GCTCTGGGATTCCGACCTGCCAGCGGTTATACTCCGAGACAGCCCTCGTCCCAACTACATTGAGTCAAGGTGGCTAATGTCAGATGTCGTTCGGCAGCTCTACGAATTGCAGGAGTTGGACCTCCGCGTAGCAGGGGTCGAGAAGTCGTTGGCCGAACATGTGGCCAAGCTTGCCGACAAGTCCTTACTGAATGCTGCCAGGACCAAGTCGGAGGGGCTACAAAAGCGCCTCGACGGCTTGTCCGGTGAGCGCAGATCGGCTGAACGGACCGTGAGTGAGGTCGCGGATAGCCTGAGCGCCCTTGAAAAGCGTCTGTACGGCGGTGGCATTACCAACGCGCAGCAGATGGCCGCCGCAGAAGAGGAGCGCACGTTCACCATCGCCCGGCAGGGAGAAGTCGAAGACCAGCTCCTTGAGTTCATGGTGGCGATGGACGACCTTGAGCCTCTGGTAGATGTCGCCAAAAAAGCGCTGTCACGGCTCGAGGAAGCACGACCTGCCCAAGAGCTCGGTTGGCGAGAGACATCAGCCCGCCTGACGGACGAACTCGCTGTCATGGCCCTGGAACGGGAAGAGGTTCTGCCCTTTGTAGCTGCGAACCTACTCCCGATGTACGAGCTTCTGCGAAAGACCAAGGGCGGCCGCGCTGTCGCCCGGGTCGAGAGGGACTTGTGCGGGGGGTGCAGGCTATCGCTGCCCACGGGCGACGTGCAAAAGGCCAGAGCTTCGTTGGGGACGGTCCTATGCAGTAGTTGCGGCCGTATTCTCTACGTCGAGTGAATCCACCTTGAGAGCCATTGCCTACTTCCGGCTCGACAACCCTGAGGACAGGCCCGACCTAGACGTCGCCTTCCAGTCCTACTGCCAGTTAAACCTGCATCAGCCGGTGGCTGTCTTTGCGGGCCCCAGCGCCGATACCGGCGGACCCGGTGATGAGTTCCAGGCGATGACAGCCTACGTAAAGAACTCCGGAAGCGAGTACTTGCTCGTGGTGCCCGATGCCACCAACCTCGGCAGTGATCTGGAGTCAGTCGTTCGGGCCTCTGTGGGGCTTGAAGAGCTCGGCCTAAAGACGGTGTGCCTGGACGAAGAATTCCCCGACCCGATACAGAACGCCCTCCAGACCCTGGGTGTGAAGGGCGTGTCCCGTACCCGCAGCCGTCGAATCAAGGAATCGATGGGCGCCCGAGCACTGTCGGGCCAGGCCCTGGGCAGGCCCCCCTATGGTTACCGAATAGGACCTACCGGCAACCTGAAGGTGGTGCGTGGCAAAGAGGCGGACGAGGAGCAGGACGAGGCGTCGATTGTTGAGCTGATGTACCGTCTCTACACGTTGGATGGGCTTGGTCTACGCCTGATCGTTAAGCATCTCAACGAGCGGGAAATATTGACCCGTCGCGGCGGCAATTGGAACGTTGTGAGTGTCCGTGACATCCTCAAGAATTCGGTTTACACGGGGACCTATACGCGGCTAGGCATGCGAAGGTCCAATGTCCACGAGGCGATCATCTCGGGGGAGCTGTTCCGGAAGGCCCAGGACCAGACGAAGGAGCGTAGGCCGCTCGGCAGGGTCGTTCGTTCCGAGCCGTTTCTGCTCTCAGGCGCGGTCTACTGTGGCTATTGCGACAACAAAATGATGGGCGTGACCCGGCGTCAGTCGTGGAAGCGAAAAGACGGGCACAGGGCTGTCGGCGTCTATCGCTACTACCAGTGCCAGTCTCGCAACAACCAGAGCGTTTGCGAGTACCACACTTGGCGCGCGCCGCTGCTAGAGTCGACGGTATTGGGCCAGCTACGGGCCACGATGGAGGAGCGCGAAGCAGGTTCCGACGAAGATGTCCCGGCCCGGCAAGTCCGCGACGAGGCTGTAAGAGAGATGAGGCGCTCTCGGGCCAAGATTGCCGAACGCCGCTTTCTCGGGGCGGTACGCAGGGCTGCGAGCGGAGAGATGACCCTGGCTGTTCTGGGGGAGTATCTCGTGGAGCTCGACGACGCCAGGGCGGCGACCGACGGGCCCGTGCTCGATGCCACGACGGTCCTGGACACCTGGGACTCCTTGTCCATGGAACAGCGCGCAGAGTTCATCGAAGAGAACGTGGGCAGAATCGTGGTCCGCGACGACACCGTCCAACTAGAGGCGCACGGTGCTGCGCACGCTTAGTTGGGCGGGGCCGACCCACACGGTACACTGGCGTACCTCCTAGCCAGATCCCCTTCGTCCGCTTGGTGGCATGTTCTGGCTTGTACACGCCTGTTCGCAGGGTGACCCGAGACCTGCCCTTGTTCTACAATGTGACCAGCGCAAGGCGGCTGGGCGACCGCCGTCCCACTAGCACCGCGTTTTACCCTTCGGGGCGGATCGCGAAATGCGGCGGGAGGGAGGAAAGTCCGAGCACCGCACGGTAGGATGCCCGTTAACGGCGGGGCGGGGTAACCCGACGGAAAGTGCCACAGAAACATACCGTCCGCCATTGGCGGATAAGGGTGAAATGGCGAGGTAAGAGCTCACCGCTCCGATGGTAACATCGGGGGTCCAGGCAAACCCCATCCGGTGCAAGGCCTAATAGAGGGGCTAAGGGTATCCGGCCCATCCCCGGGTTGGCCGCTCGACCCCGTCGGCAACGGCGGGGCTAGATAGATGGTTGCCACTCGGCCCAAGATCGGGACGAAGCACCGCCTCGGCGGGGCGTAAACTGATCGAAGGTCGGGAACAGAACTCGGCTTACAGGCCGCCTCGCGCTACCTCATTTCACCATAGCCGCCGTCTTCAGGCGTCGATGGCGCACCGGAACCCCAGATTGCCGGTCGAGCTGTCGGGCGTGCTCGAACTACGCGCAGCGACCCGGTAGCGATTGCAATAGGATTCGTGGCAGAGGTACGAGCCGCCGCGAGTCGTTCGTGAATCGCCCTGTGCCGGGCCCTGGGGGTTGTCCCTCGGGCCATCGACATGGTGGTCGGCGCTGAACCAGTCTGCGGTCCATTCCCAGACATTGCCGGCGACATTGTACAGCCCGTAGTTGTTGGGCTCGTAAGATCGTGCCGGGGCAGTACCCGAATAGCCATCCTCGGCGCTATCACGGTTGGGGAAGTCGCCCTGCCAGATGTTGCAGCGGTGTTCGCCGTCCGGTGTCAGCTCGTCGCCCCAGGCATATCTGAGTTGCTCCAGTCCGCCACGGGCGGAGAACTCCCACTCGGCCTCCGTTGGCAGGCGTTTTCCGGCCCATTCAGAATAGCTAGTCGCGTCGTTCCAGGAGATGTGTACGGCGGGGTGGCCCATGCGGTCCTTGACCCCGGACCCCGGTCCCTCGGGGTGCCGCCATGTCGCTCCATTTACCGGCAGCCACCACGGGACCTCTGTCACCGCGTGGGTCGCCTCGCGCCTTGCCCGATTCGTTAGGAACAGGTGAAACACGAACGACCAGCCAAACTGCTCTGCCTCGGTCTGGTATCGGGTCGATTTCACGAACCGTGTGAACTGTGCATTTGTGACAGACGTCTCGTCGATATAAAAGGGCTTTAGGCTGACTCTCCGAATTGGCCCCTCGCCATCGGCCGAAAACCCTATCTCGTCATCGGTCCCCATTAGGAACCCGCCGCCGGGGAGTCCCACCATTCCCTTGGTGCTACCCGTTCCTTTCGACACGATAGTTGAGTGGCTGTGGGTTACGTTCGCTGGCGAGGTTGGGCGATCGGGAGCGCAGCACGGTGATGTATCTTGCACGTCGTTCACCCCTATCTATGAACTGGAAAAGTCGACCAGATCCGACCAGCTCGCTTCCGTGATGCGGCCGTA
>CAUZNX010000231.1:0-3790 GCA_963580905.1 Dehalococcoidia bacterium
CAAGGGTAAGAGGCGGACGATCGGATCCCTCCGCTCCAAGGTGCGCAATAAATTCAACGTGTCCATAGCCGAGGTTGGCGACAATGATGCGTGGCACGCAGCGACTCTCGGTATCACATGCGCTAGTAACGACGCGTCCCACGCCGACAAGGTAGTTTCCGCCGCAGTGGAGTTCATCGTGAACAGTCGCGAGGACTTGGAGATCATAGGCCAGGAGCAGGAGGTCATCGCGGGGTTCTGACACTGCGATGCCTTCACTAGATTCAAGGACGCCTGCAATGGACGTCACCGCATTTCTACACGATGTGAGGGCCCGTCACTGGTACGAGGGGCAGGCCATCCACCGGGAGGACGTCCCGGTCCGGTCTGCTCGATACTCGGAGCTGGCTTCGCCCCTGGCCCGTCCACTCGAGGAGGCGCTGGAGGCTGCAGGAATTGTGAACCTGTACTCCCATCAGGCCGAGGCTGTGGACGCTATCCGGGGCGGCGAAAACGTTATCGTGGCCACACCCGCCGCCTCTGGCAAGAGCCTGTGTTACCACCTGCCCGTACTCGACACCTTGCTCTCAGACCGATCTGCAACCGCGCTGTTCTTGTTTCCGACCAAGGCGCTCGCTCAGGACCAGTCCGGCGCCCTCGACCGACTGATCCCAGAGGGTAGCCGCCTACGCCATGCCATTTTCGATGGCGACACTCCAACCGACGACCGAGCCGCTATCCGCCGCAGCGCAAAGATAGTGCTCACCAATCCCGACATGCTCCACGCAGGAATGCTGCCCAACCACGGGCAGTGGCACCGGCTGTTGCAAGGGCTACGGTACGTAGTGGTGGACGAGGCCCACATGTACCGCGGAGTGTTCGGGTCACACGTCGCCAATGTTCTGCGTCGATTGCGCCGCCTATGCAAACGTCTCGGCGCTGAACCACAGTTCATTTTGTCCTCGGCGACTATCTCCAATCCCCGCGAACACGCCGAGGGGCTGACCGGCGTGCCGTTCCGGGTGGTCGACGACGACGGGGCACCCTTTGGCGGCAAGGATTTCGTGTTCTGGAACCCGCCCATGATCGACATCGCCGAGGGCAGCCGCCAAAGCACGAACCACGAGACGTCGTTGCTGTTGGAACAGCTGATGATGCGCAAAATCCGTACGCTGGCCTTCGTCCGAAGTCGGCGCATGGCCGAACTGCTATACGTCGCCACGCGCAACAAGCTGCGCGAATCGAGCCCAATGGAGGCAGGCAGGCTTTCCCCGTACAGGGCAAGCTACCTGCCGGAGGACCGGCGTCAGATCGAGCGCGACCTGTTTACGGGCAAGCTTCTGGGGCTCACAACGACCAATGCCATGGAGCTAGGCATCGACGTCGGCGACCTGGACGCGACGCTGATCAGCGGCTACCCGGGCAGCATCTCCAGCGTCTGGCAGCAGGCGGGGCGCAGTGGGCGGCGAGGCACGCGTTCTTTGACGGTGCTGGTGGCCTTCGATAACCCGCTGGACCAGTACTTTATGCGTCATCCCGACACCTTCTTCGGCAAGGCCCACGAGAGCGCCCGCATATCTCCTACCAACCCCTACATCCTGAAACCGCACCTACTCTGCGCCGCCTACGAAGCGCCGCTGACGGCCGCAGATTCCGAGCTGTTTGACATTGCATTGCCTGAGGTGGCCGGGGAATTGGAGCAGGACGGCTTCTTGCACACACGGCACGGCAGATGGCACCTCGACCCTGAGACAACATATCCGGCGCAGCAAGTAAGCCTACGTTCCACATCTTCCGACCATTACACCCTGGCCGAAAACGAAAGCGGGGTAGTTCTCGAGACCGTCGACGAGGGGTCGGCTTTCTCGCAGCTATTCCCAGGAGCGATATACCTGCACAAAGGTGATCCCTATCTGATAACAGAATTGGATGTAGAGGCCCAAATCGCATTTGGCTCCCGCACGGACGTCCCTCACTACACGGAGGTGCGAGAGCTGACCGTGACCCGCGTCCTGAATACCTACAAGACCAGGCACGTCGGCAACACAACGGTCTATCTAGGCGATGTGTCGGTAACGACGACGGTGGTCGGGTTCCAGCGCCGGGCCAACCTGACAAGAGAGGAACTGGGGGAGGAGCATGTGGACCTGCCCCCGCAGCGAATCGATACCGTGTCGCTCTGGTTCGACGTTCCACCAGACACTCTGGCATACATTGCAGACGAGAAGATGGACCTCGCAGGCGGCCTCCACGCCGTTGAGCACGCCGCAATCGGGATCCTGCCGCTGTTCGCGCTGTGCGACCGGAACGACATCGGGGGCATATCGACGCCGCTTCACCCGGACACGGGCAGGCCCCAGGTGTTCATCCACGACGGCCATCCGGGCGGGGTCGGAATCAGCGAGCACGGGTACGAGGTGATCGAGGATCTGTGGCAGGCGACGCTGGACGTGGTGTCGGCCTGCCCGTGCAAGTCCGGATGTCCGAGCTGCATCCACTCCCCGAAGTGCGGCAACAACAACCACCCGCTCGATAAGCACGTGGCCGTGCTAATACTGCGTTCGCTGCTAGGCTTGGGCGGCGCGACTTGATGCCTGTCAGCCTTGAGTGAAGAAATGTTGAGGTTAACTTGAGGGACACCCTCAGGCTCCCGGCATGGGGCCTGTGCCCCTGTGCACACCCCCTCCAGAACCGCTCATCCTGAGCCTGTCGAAGGGCCCGTCTACGCCCCTACCCTTCGAAGTGCTCGTATACGGCCTGCGACACCCTCGCGAGCTGACGGTCTATCTCCTTACCCGCTGTAACATCCCTGGACATTATGGCAATGGCGTACGGCCCCGACGGCGCGTACACGATACCCACGTCGCAGCGCACTCCCGTGACACCGCCCGTCTTGTGTCCGGTCTTCGTGCCTGGCGGCAGGTAATGGGGGATGATGGTCCCAAGCTGCTGGCGATCGAGGATGTCCAGTACGGCCTCTCTCGATGAAGCCGAAAGGATGTCGCCGCGATAGATCATGTCCAGCAGCCGGACCATATCGGACGGCGACGATACGTCGGAGTGTTCCAGCGATAGGCCGTCAGAGCCCTCTACGACAATCGCCCTGTCCAGCCGGTCCATGACCTGTTGGTTGGCCTCCACAATGTCGTCTGTTTCGATGCCGTACATGCTATACAGAAGCTCACGACACGACATCGGGATGCTGGTGCTGTTGAGGCCCAGGTCCCGCATAGTCTGCTTGAGGTTGTTACGCCCAACCAGGTCGTACAAGAGGTCCGTGGCCGTGTTGTCGCTGATGATGATCATTAGCACAGCCAAATCGTGGACAGCCGGGCTCAGGCCGTTCGCCATTTCCTTCAGGACGCCACTGCCAGGGGCACGCAGCCGGTCGGTCAGTGTAACGCGAGAGTCAGGATTTACTACACCTCCGTCTACCTGACGGTACAGCTCGACCAGGAGTGGCACCTTCAGAGTGCTGGCGGTGAAGTACAGGTCGTCCGCCTGGTGGTGGATCTCCTCGTCAGTGATCAAGTGCTTGGCGGCTACTCCTACGTTGGCCTGTACATCGGCTATCGCTGATTCGATTGTCATGTCGCGAACCTCGAAGGGAAATTAGGTCGCAAAGGGGGTGGACCCCTTCGCACTCCCCTATGAAGGGGGCGCGGCGATTGTAGCATCGGGACATAGCGTGACATAATCACGCCTGTGAAACAACAGCATGGAGAGAGCCTATGCCATCCACACCGCTGACCGAGGCCGATCTGAAGTCCGCGCTTCCCGACGTATCCACTACCCGTATCGTCGAAGGGGC
>CAUZNX010000232.1:0-3784 GCA_963580905.1 Dehalococcoidia bacterium
GTCGCCATGGAGGTTCCGTCTCCTGCCACCGGCATATTGTCCAGCATCCTGGTACAGGAAGGCGATACTGTCGCCATGGGCACCGTAATCGCCGAGATGGCGGTCGAGGGTGGGGAACCGGTTGAGGCAGAGAAACCGGCAGCCAAAAGTGGGGCAACCGAGCCTGCTGTCATCGATCGAACCGGCGTGCTCCTGAAGGATGTGGCACCCGTCGGCCCGACAGGTTCAGGCGGTCCGATGCCCATACCTGCAGAAGGCGAGGGGCGCTCATATTCCCCCGCCGTGCTCCGCCTTGCTCAGGCCAACGATGTCGACCTATCCGCCATTACCGGCACCGGCATTGGCGGGCGTGTTACGCGCAAGGACGTACAGTCGCACATCGACGGAGGAGATCAGGCTACGGCCCCACAGGCGCCTCCGTCAGTGACTGATGACGAGGAGCGCATTCCCCTGGCGCCAGTGCGCAGGATGATCGCCGAAAACATGGCCCGGAGCGCCTCTACGATACCCGAGGCATGGATGCTGGTCGAAGTAGACGTGTCCGACCTCACGAAGCTTCGGAATGAGCAAGTGGCAGAGTTCCAACAGCGCGAGGGAGCAAAGCTGACCCTGCTGCCCTTCGTCATCAAGGCAGTGGCCGAGTCCCTCGCCGAGAATCGCATGGTGAATGCAACGTGGGGCGGCGATTCCATCGTGCTGAAACGCAAAATCAACATCGGCGTCGCCATCGCCGCTCCCCAGGGTCTCGTCGTCCCGGTGATCCACGACGCTGACACCATGGACGTGACCGCGCTGGCCAGGGCCGTGAGTGATCTCGCCACCAGAGCGCATGACGGCAAGCTGCGTGTCGAGGACGTGCAGGGCGGTACCTTTACGATCAACAACACAGGCGCACTGGGATCGGTAGCAGGCAAGGCCATCATCAACCATCCCCAGGTCGCCATCCTGAACACCGAGGCAGCAGTGAAGCGCCCGGTGGTCATCGACGACGCCGTTGCCATTCGCTCTATCATGAACCTGTGCATCACCTTCGACCACCGCGTCTTGGACGGCGCAGGAGCCGGCACATTCGTGGCGGGCGTCAAGCAGCGGCTAGAAGGGGCGAGGGATTGGGGACTAGGCCGATAAGAGAGGTCGCGTGGAAATTGGTCTGATGGTCCTGGTGGGTCTGTCGATGGTCACGATCCTCGTGCTCGTGGTCACCAGGCCACGCGGTCGCGACGCCGATACTTCCGATCTGGGGCCGCGGCTCGATTCCGTGAACCAGACCCTGGGTCGGCTCTCCCTGGCGTCCGAGAGCATGCTTGATGTGGGCCAGGAGCTTCGCAAGGTGCTGTCAGC
This sequence comes from Dehalococcoidia bacterium, assembly GCA_963580905.1. Taxonomy (GTDB): domain Bacteria; phylum Chloroflexota; class Dehalococcoidia; order Lucifugimonadales; family CAJWER01; genus CAJWER01. The sequence goes on from CAUZNX010000232.1 coordinate 1,342, forward strand.
CCCGACCCTCCGCGGGGGACTCGGTGAAACGTTGCTGGAGGAGATGCTGAGCCAGACCCTCCCGGCGGGCTCGTACCGGACCCAGCATACCTTCAGGAACCTGCGCCGCGTCGACGCCGTTATACAGCTGACGGACGGGCTGGTCCCGGTCGACGCCAAGTTCCCCTTCGAGGGCTACCGGGCCATGATCGAGTCGGACCCATCGGAGCGAAAAAGCCATGCGACCCGTTTCCGCCGGGATGTGAAAAAGCACATCGACGATATCGCCGAGCGCTATATCTGCCCCGGAGAGACCCTGGACTTCGCCCTGATGTACATCCCCAACGAGGGCGTCTACCACGAGATCGTACAGCAGGACGGCGAACAGGAGGACCTGCTCGCCTACGCATGGAGCCGCCGCATAATCGCGACATCGCCCAACAGCCTATATGCATACCTGCAGGTCATTTCACTAGGTCTGAGAGGCCTCCAGGTTGAGCAGAACGCCAAGAGCATGCTGGAGTCCCTCTCGCGTCTGGAGGGCGACTTCGAGCGCTTCGCCGAGGACTTCCGCCTCGTCGGCACGCACCTCAGTCGAGCTAAAGCCAAGTACGATGAGGGACTGCCGAGGCTGGATTCGATACAGCGTGGTCTGCCGGGACGAAATGATCCTGTCAGTCCTGTGGAGGCATTGGAGGACGGAGAGCAGCCGTGGGAGTACGGTGGTTCACGCCCCGGTCGAGGCAGGCCCAGCGACCATGCCCCGGACTAGCGCCGCTTCGGACCTCATCGTCTTCCATCTGGGCCGCATGGACTACACCTCCGCCCTCAAATTGCAGCGCAGTGTGCACGCCCGCGTGGCGAACGGCGAGATGCCATCCACGCTGTTACTTTTGGAGCACCCTCACGTCTACACCCTGGGCAGAAGGGGTAGCGACGCGGACATCCTGATAGGCCCCGAGAGGCGGGCTGAACTTGGTGTGGAAGTAGAGCATGTGGACCGCGGAGGCGAGGTAACGTACCACGGTCCCGGCCAACTTGTAGGCTACCCGATCATCAACCTCAAAGAGTGGGGCGGCGGTCCTCTGAAATACGTCCGGGCCCTGGAGAGCATGCTGATTGCAACCCTGGCGGATCTAGGCATCGTCGCCGAGAGTGAAAATAGGCCCACCGGTGTGTGGATAGACAACGCCAAAATTGCTGCCATCGGGGTGCGGGTCAGTCGCGGTGTCACCACTCATGGATTCTCCCTCAACGTCGACCCTGACCTGTCCTATTTCGAACATATTGTGCCGTGCGGAGATCCCGAAGCCCACGTCACGTCAGTGGCCGACCAGGGCCAGGCCGATGTCGACGTTGCTTCGGTCGTACCCATAGTGGCGCGCAAATTTGGGGTATCTCTTGGGCGGACCGTCGAGTGGCAACAGGCCGAGGAATTGCAGGAGTGGATAGGCGCGACGGCCACGGCCGGCGGAGGTGACCGATGAATGTGCACCGCTTCCTGTTTCGCACGCTGCTAGGACGGAGACTCCCGCGGACCTCCGGGACCATAGAGGTTCCAGGCATTTCCAGCGCAGTCACGATCCGGCGCGATACCTACGGCATCCCCTATGTCGAGGCCGAGAGTGACGAGGATGCCTGGTACGGGGTCGGCTTCTGCCAGGGACAGGACAGGGCGTTCCAGATCGATAGCATGGCGCGTGTTGCTCGCGGTACCCTGAGCGAGTTGGTCGGGAAACCGGGCCTTCCTGTAGACCGCTTGTCCCGACAGGTCGGATTCTCCCGTGGCACCGCCGAGCAACTCGATGTTATCGCGCCGCATATTCGGAAGGTCCTGGACTCCTTTGCGCGGGGCGTAACCGATGGGATGACCCTGGGCTCAAAACGGCGAGCCCATGAGTTCGTGCTGCTGCGCTGCAAGCCCACGCCCTACACGGCAGCGGACGTGTTGGCGGTGGGACGGCTGCAGGCTTTTGTGCTGGCCCTCAATTGGGACATCGAGCTGGCTCGTTACCACATCCTCAAAATGGACGGACCACAGGCCCTGTCGGATCTCGACCCAACCTATCCTGAGTGGCACCCTCTGATCTCTCCCCCAGGAGAGGTGCAGGGACCGATGGCCGACCAGCTCGCCTCGGACATCGCGGCCCTCCGCGACGTGATGGGCCACTCAGGTGGTTCGAACAACTGGGCCGTGGCACCGTCCCTGACCCCAACCGGACATCCTCTACTCGCCAACGACCCGCACTTGCGGCCCTCTCTGCCCCCTCATTGGTATCTGACCCAAATCCGCACCCCGGACTGGGCTGCGGCGGGGGCGACCTTTGTGGGTGTCCCGGTGCTCCCTGCCGGTCACAACGGCCACGCCGCCTGGGGTGTGACCGCCGGCCTGGTGGACAACACCGATCTGTTCCTGGAAGAGCTCGGTCCGGACGGACGGAGTGTGAGGCAAGGCGATGGCTTT
>CAUZNX010000233.1:0-3777 GCA_963580905.1 Dehalococcoidia bacterium
GGTCGAGCACGGCTTCGTCGAACTACGCACCGATCGCACCAACCCCAGCTCCATCACCATCGCCCGCCACGGCTGATCAGGTTTCGTTGTCCTCCTGCTCTGCTCCAAGAGCGGTGGTGCGGGACTACGGTTCGCTGGTTCACTACGAGCGAGGTTCAAATTTGCCGCTCACCCTGAGCCTGTCGAAGGGCCATTTGCCCGATCAGGCACTCTGTCCGGGCCATTACCCATACCGTGGATGCCAGCCGCCGGCCCATGTGGTGATCGTGCGGGGCGTCACACGCAGTAGGTAGCGCGGCTTATTGATCGTCCCTGCGAGATACTCCAGTCCGCCCTCGCCACCATACCGGAACGCCATCTCCCTGGCGATCTCCAGGAATCTGCCCGCCATCGGCACCGGCCCCTCCTCGATCTCCGCGTCGCCCTCGATCAGCACCCGCGCGTGGCCGGAATCCCCGTCGTCGGCGCAGGAGATTGCCACCCGAGACTCGCGCCTGACGTCATCGACGAATCGCGAGCGCTCTCGCGGGATGATGTACATCGCCTCGCCATCCCAGTGCTGCCACACCGGCACGATGTACGGCGCACCATCTTCCCGCACCGTCGCCAGCCGCGCAATCACCGGCGTAGCCAGAAGCTCGTCCACCTGTTTCGACGTGAGTCCGGGCATGTCTTCGCTGGCCTCCTCAGACGCACTGCAGCTTGGATTCAGAATAAGATGTGCAGAGGGGCGCAACCCAATGCCGGAATATCACAGTGTCCACCACGTATTCGCCCCCAAAGTGTCCCTAAATCAGCAAAAGTAGTCACGTGGACGGGGTGTGCAGAGGGGCACAGCCCCTTTGCCGGGTGTGAGGGTGTCCCTCACAATAACTATTCTTTTTCGTTTGGGTGGAGGAGGACTACCGAGTTACTGCAAGTCGCTAGGAAAGCTCCAACCGCTGGGCACCGACCGCTCTACCATCCATATCAAAGTCTCCCGCAGCACCGACGTTCCGGAACCCCAACGACTCCAGGAGGGCCAGCTTCTCCTCGTCCTCCACCGAGACCGCAGACCAAACCCGGACACCACGACCCGCACCCCAACTGGCTGCGGCCTCGATCAGGCCAGCCCGTGAGTCGGCAAATGCGCCGTGGCTAAAACCGTCCACCCGGCAGCCGCCCTCATCGTCCAGTTTTGCCGTCGACAGGCCCACTACACGCCCGCCACCCGAGTGGGCAGAAAACCACGCACCGCCGCCGTCCGCTTCCAGCGCTTCGTATCGCGGGTAGAGGCTCATGCAGCCGCTGACAACGGCGTAGCGGCTCGAATACAGGGACACATTCGCGTCGAGCACCTGCCAGTCGTGAGGGGTTACGATCAAGGGGATAATGGGCACGCGGTCCGTCGGACCGCCCGGAACAATGGTTATTGGAGTCGGCTCGCGGAACAGGTCCACAAGGAACGACTCTGGCGAGTCACCACCTGGGATATTGGCCCAGACGATGGTCGACGGCAGCTTGCGCCAGCCGAGCCGGTGGTAGATCCTCGCTGCGGCCCCGTTCCCTGTACCAAGGAACAGCGCCTGTCCGCCCACCGAGGCAAAGTCCTCAACGGCCTTGCTGCACAGCGCTGTCGCGATGCCTTGCCCTCGGAGCTCCGGGAGGGTCGCCACCTCGCCGAACCCGCCGATGGACGGCACAGACAGGGAGTGGGTGGTCATGCACGACCCGCCAACCCGCCCGTCCCGCTTGGCCACATAGAGGTAGTAATCGTTGTTGCCAGCGTCCTCGCCCAGCAACGCGCCAGGATCGAGGTCCGGAATATCGCCGAATGTATCAGTCCAGAATCCCAGTAGCTCTTGCGCCAGAGCTGGCTCGATCGGTACCTCGACCCTCATGTCATCACCTCACTAATCTGAATCTCGGACCTTGCCTAACCGCCGCGACGGAGTACCTTGCCCGGCCTTGCGTTGGTGTGCTTGCCGTTCAGGATGACTGGCTCGCCAGCGACCAGCACATGTGGGATGCCCACCGGGTACTGGTGCGGCTGCTCGAACGTCGCCTGGTCGATTACCGTGTCCGGGTCAAACACCACTATGTCTGCGACCAGGCCCTCGGCGATCCTGCCGCGATCTGATAGCGAGAGCCTCTGGGCGGGGAAACCTGCCATCTTGTAGATAGCCGTCTCTAGTGACATCACAGAGGGCTGCTCGCGGACGTAGCGCCCCAGAATGCGTGGATATGTTCCATAGAACCTGGGGTGCGGCTCGAACTCCGAGTAGAGTCCGTCCGGCGAAACGGCATTCCCGTCCGAGCCGATCATTGCCTGGGGGTGACCCAGGAAGTAGCGCACGTCCTCCTCCACTCGGTTGTGGACCACCGCCATCACAGCGTCGCGCTCCTCTTCGACCAGCTGCAGCGCCGCCTCCGACGGGTCGACGCCTCTGTCCTTGCCGATCTGCTCTATGGAGCGGCCTATGAGGCCCATGTTCGCCTCCGAATTGACGTTCGAAATGACCCACTTGTCCCACAGAGGCGGCTCCCCGCCGGCGCGACCGATGGTCATCTCCTCGCGGGCCTTTTCGCGCAGGGCAGGGTCTTTTAGTCGCCCCATGTAGGCGTCGAGCCCGCCCTCCTGGAACCACAGCGGAATGGTCTGGTTGATCCCGGCTCCCGCAGCGGTGTAGGGGTAGACGTCGTAGGTCATGTCCAACCCGTCCGCTCGGGCCTTTTCGATAACGGCGACCTTCTTTTCAGGGTTGCCGTAGAAGAACCGTTCGGTCGTTGCCATGTGGGAGAATTGCACGGGCACGCCGCCACGATGCCCGATCTCCGCCGCCTCCTCGATGCACTTGATGTGCCAGCCCGGCATGACCCGCGCGTGGGTGACGTAGAATGCGCCCGGATAGTGTGAGATGGCCTGGCACAGTGCCGCGATCTCTTCTGTATTCGAATAGCTGGATGGCGTCAGCGACAGGCCCGTCGACAGGCTGAAGGCCCCCTGCTCCACTGCCTCGGCCAATAGCCGCTGCATCTCCTTCAGCTCGTCCGGGTTGGCCGGCCGGTTCTCTGTTGCGCCGACGGCGATCCGGAGCGCCGCGTTGCCCACCTGAGCAGCGACGTTGATGCTGACGCCGTTGGTCTCGATCACAGTCGCCCATTCGTCCATTGTCGACCAGGTCCATTCGGCGTTGGAGATCAGCACGCCTCCCATGTCGGCGCGCAGCTTCTTCACTCCGGCTGGTCCGGCAGGGAACGGCGAGTAGGCGCAGTTCCCTGTGACCTCAGTCGTCACCCCCTGGTACGCCTTGCTCTCGCCACCAGGATCGTCGATCAGCGTCACGTCGCTGTGAGAGTGCATGTCGATGAACCCCGGCGATACCACGTGGCCCTCGGCGTCTATCTTGCGCGCGGCCTCGGCGTCACCCAGATTGCCAATGGCTGATATCTTGCCACCGGATATCCCGACGTCGGCCTTGTACCTTGGATCGCCGGTGCCGTCCACGACCGTCCCGTTTGTGATCAGTATGTCGAATGCCATTTCAGCTCCTGCCTAGGTTTATTTTGTCCTGATCGACCATCTCAACACCCCGCCCCAAGAGAAAAGAAAAAAATAGAGAGTTTTCTGAGGGACACCCTCAGGCTCCCGGCATAGGGGCTGTGCCCCTATGCACACCCGGTCTCCGATTCTCCCCTCCAACCCCAGGGAGATGACCGAGGTGAGAGGTCATCCTCCCTGAGCGAAAAGATGAGTCTATCTCGAATTGTCGGCTTCTGGCACGGGGATGGACTTCA
>CAUZNX010000234.1:0-3770 GCA_963580905.1 Dehalococcoidia bacterium
CTAGGGTTCCATTTCGAAAACCCTTGGGGTCTGCGATCAACGCCGACCGTTGGAGTCCATTTGACGCTGAAGGGGGTGAAGCAGTCAACCCTTCAGTATTCTTGAAGATTGCACTCCGTCCACACACTTGAGGCGGGGTCTTCTCCGTTACACCCTCACCTGCCCGCATCGCGCTATACCCCGGCGCATGGCTATTTCTAGTCCAGACTCACCCCTGAGAAAAAAACACACCGTTGAAGCCGAGTTGGCTTCGTTTCGGGCGAAGCTTCTGCTTCAACTTCATCTTCGCCGGTCATTCAAGCGGCCAAAACCACGGAAAATCCACGCTTCCGGGTGCGCACGGCACCGGGAAGACGAAGATTCCTAAGTATCAGGGTCGGTTCTCCCAATAGAGGCAGCGGGCCATTGAGGCCTTGCCTCGCTTACAAGACTCAAAGAGCTACCAATTACGCGAATGGTTGAATGTAGTGGAAAGCATCTGTGTTGATCCCCAGCTCCGGCAGAAGTGTACGCAACTGAGCTTCCCAGCCCTCGGGGGTGTCAGCTTCCCCGGCGTGGTCTACCCCTTCACCAACAAAGCGCACCACTCCGTCTTCCTTGATTACAAGTATGTTCAGCCCGGGGCTAGCCCCTTCGTTGAATTCGAACTTACCTAGGTAACTGAATCCTAGCTCAGTCATCCGCCCTCCCAATCAACGGTTAGCTAATTAATCCCAGAACAGGTTGAAACTGGTGCTAGACTCTTTGACGGTGCCCTGGGTCGGGCTCGTGTCTTTCTCAGAAGAACTGTGCTTGTCAGACGGCGGCGCGGCATATGTGCTCGTTGTGGTGGCGACGGCCATCGATATGACCATGATCGCAACGAGGGATGCGGCTGCTATGAACCGGGTTATCATGTGCTTCATTTCAAATACCTCCTGAACTGTACGCGGCGGGTTGCTGAGCCCACAGTTTATTAGGGGAATAACTCGGAGGCGAGGGTGTTGGCCCATCAATGCGGTGGAGGGGTTTGCCTCACGCGATTAGGGGGTGGACACCCTACAGGTGGACTAGCGTTTGCCTGTGTAGACGCCGTAGTACTTGGCCATGCGTAGGCAAACACGCGCGGACACCACCGATCAACAGGGTGGTCGAATTGTGCGAGCCTGTGAGACCATGCTCCACACTGATCTTGAGGCGAGCGCAACAGGGAGGGAACGTTGTCTGATTCCTACACTCTCAATCGAGTGATCCGGGCTACACCGAAGCGGTTGTTCGAGGCCTGGCTCGACAGTGGAGAGCACAGTAGTTTCACAGGCCGAGCCGCCGCCGTGGACGCTGCAGTCGGCGGGGATATCAGCTCGCTCGACGGGCTGATTACGGGCACTAATGTACAGGTAGAGCCGTACCATCGGATCGTCCAGGTTTGGACTGCTGAGGCTTTCGAGTCGCGCGTGGAGATTGTGCTGTCTACGCTCATGGGGCAGGGTGCGATAGCCAACGCCCACGATGATGGCGCAACCATCACCGTGATGCACTCGGAGCTGCCGAACGGCCAGTCTCTGTTCAGCCCGGGATGGTGGGAGCAGAATTACTTCGGTGGAATGGACGCATACTTCGCCAGAAACAGGAATGGGTTCATGCATCCCGCGCACCAGATGGAGGCGAAGCAAAATGGCTGACATGATCAAGTTTAGCGAACACCTCATTGAGGACGGGTTCGCCTACTGCTACGCGCTATCTGCGGTTGACCTTACGGGCAACGGCAGCCTGGATCTCGTGGTGCCGGACACCAATGTCGGCCTCTACTGGTTCGAGAATGATGGCAACGGCTCGTTTAAAAGGCACACGATCCAGAACCGCGTAGGCCAATGGTTGGAGCGGCACGCCGTCGCCGACATCAATGGCGATGGCAAGCCGGAGATAATTTTCGTGGACAACATCAACGGTTGTCTGCTCTATTTTGCATATGAGGGCGACCCGCGCGACAGTTCCTCTTGGACCTACAGGTACATCACGGAGGGTGGACTGCCCGGCGCGTATGACGTTACGGTCGCAGACCTTACCGGCGACGGCAGCATGGACATGGCGGCCTCGGACTGGCGAATCGGCAACTCGTTTGCGTGGTTCGAGGACCGGAACGGAGCGTGGATCAAACACGTGATCGAAGAGGGTGCGGACGAATCGCGAACTATTGAAGCGGCAGATTTCGACGGGGATGGGCGCCCAGATCTGCTGGCGGGGGCGCGAGTCGGAGGCGAGATCATTTGGTACAGAAACCTGGGCGGCGAGGGCGACAAGCGATGGGAGAAGCACGTCATAGACAACGCGCCTGGCCCGTGGCACGGTCACGCGGTGGACATGGACGGCGACGGCGATCTCGATGTCGTGATCACGCTGTGGGACTTCGACCCGAGCCTGGTTGTTGGCTCATCGCCCAAGATAGCTGGCCATCGTGAATCGGGCGGCAAGGGCCTGAATCAGGTCGTGTGGTACGAGAACGACGGAAGCCCTGAGGCTGGTCCGTGGAAGAAGCACATCATTGCCGATAACTTTCCCATGGCGTTCGAGGCTGTCGCAGCCGACATCGACGGTGACGGGCAGGTCGAGGTCGTGGTCACAGCGGGGTCCAATGAGGAGGGCCGCGTGGTTGTGTTCAAACACGACGGCGATCCGCGAGGACAGTGGCGATCGCAGGTCCTGAAAGAGGGATGGCCCAACGTGCGCCAGGTGATCCTGGCAGACCTCACCGGCAATGGCCTGCTAGACATTGTGGCGGCCGCCGAGCGCGGTAGCAACGAGCTGCGATGGTGGCGAAACGAGGGTCCCGTCTAGGGCAACCTGGCGGTCACCCCTTTGGCGAATTTCAGTAGCTCTGCCGGATCAAATAGAGGACTCTCTCCGGAGGGCATTACCGTATGCAATGAAATGGCGATCAGCTCCTTCTGAGCCACAACGAAGCTGCCCACGCCGGAACCATCGACCACGGCCTGGAACGATCGGGGGCCATCAACGCCCTCGGTGTAGTCCACCGCATCATCCTCCTGCAGACTGCCCTGAACCAAATCGTAATGCGCGTCGGCAGCGGCAATCGAGTCGAATTTGATGACGGTCAGGGTCATGGCTTTGGTGGAGTCAGCGTTCTGGTGTGAGACCTGACACATAGTTTCGATCGCGGGGTTGTCGATCTTGGACGGCTCGGTGAGCTCCTGGGTTTTTGAGACCAGATCGGATCCTGGCTCGTCCAGAAATCCCTGACATGTCTCGAAGTCCAACGTCACCTCTGGCAGGGATGTGGCGACTGGTTGTTGCATATCCGCATCGGAATCGTCAACGCCACTCGACGCGGGAGTCTCAGAATCCGCGCCGCACGCGATGAGCAATAGGCCTAGAACTGCCAGACCAACGATATATTTTTTCAAATTATCTCCGGTTGATATCAAGATACGTGTTCAAGCTTCCATTGGCGCACAATACGATAATCAATGTGGGCGATCTTGTAAACGCTGAACGACCTTGATTACTTGGGAATTCTTACAAGGCGGACGCCAATGGCTCGCTGGCGATCGTCGGGTCGGCGGGTATTTCTGGAAGCCGACCTCGAGTGGCGGGTGAAGTACCGGAAATAGCCTCCCCTGATCACACGCGGAGAGCCGGGCGCGTCGCCAGGTCCGTGCGGATCGACGGCAGACGACTCGGCGTAGTAGTCCTCTCCGTAGATGTCCTGGCACCACTCCCACACGTTGCCGTGCATGTCGTGCAGACCCCAGGAGTTTGGCAGCTTTGTGCCG
>CAUZNX010000235.1:0-3730 GCA_963580905.1 Dehalococcoidia bacterium
GGATGTCCTCGCCCCTTACCCTGGTCGGCGAGTCATCACGCTTTAGAAGCCGTATCTTGCGGATCGCGGTCGATCCCAGGTCAGGTGAGGCAGCCAACGGCCGTCGGCGCACTCGCGTGTCAGGGTGCCGCTCCACAAACGGGATCGCCTGCCAGAGAGGGCCGCCTATTCGCGTGACAGTCGATGCGCTGCTTTCGTTGGCGCCCTCAGGATATGTGCCTCCGATGCCGCCGTTATACGGCTTGAGCACCCCGTAAATCTCCAGGCCGTGGGCATGGGCGAACGGCACAGCCGCCTTCAGAGGTTCACCGATATTCGCGAGGGTCTGCGTGCCGTACGGGAAGATCGAGTGGTCGATCAGGTTCCCAGCCCCATAGGAGTCCTGGTTCACGTCACCGTAATAGAGCCAGTAGACCCGCGTCACACCAAGCTCCTTGAGCTGCACCATCATCCGGTCAAGGAGCTCGGATGTGTAGGTGCCATATCCCACGTCATCGGGGAAGTCCACCGTAGCTGACAGGACAAAGGGAGAGGTGCGTGACATAGGGATCCTCGGGGCCGGCGTCCTCGCCGGTTTGTCTCACGAGGCTTCGCGTCGCCTCGTGAGCAAAACAACGATACCGACGGTCCAATTCGCTGTCAATGGGGTGCTACGCACGCCTAGGGGGCTGGGCTGGATCACTACGAGGGGCGCTAGTGGAGAATTACTGGATCGGATCGCAATTTGTCGCGGATCGGGCTAGCCCGATCCTCACCCCTCACAATCGCCCTTTTGGGTGATGCGAACCGGCGAGCATGGGTGCAATATGATCGCATCATGAACGAGACAGCGACCATCGGAATCGACACAGCACTAGTCGAAGAGACGCTCGTATCCCGCGTACCAGTCATCAGGGAAACTTCGGCCTTCTGGCTCAAGGGCTGCACTCGTTACGGAGAAGACCTCGTCTCAGCATCGGACATGGAAGAAACCTACGTGCAGTGCATGCAATGCGGCTTCTACCCATCCGACCCAGATGGGATTTCCCCATCCTAGTCGACTGATTGGGATAGAACGCATCCCGCTTCTGGCCAGTGTGGACTACACCACGCTGACCAGTTCACCCAGGTGCGCTATATCGCCCACACGGCGCACGGATACATAGCGCGGCGAACCTCCGCTGACACGTCCCCCATTCCACACCTGCAACTCTGCAATGGAACAATTGTCGATCTCAAATTCGTGCTGCCATAACGTATCGGGACCGAGACCGACCGCCCACCTGAGACTCGCGTCGATTACACCGGCATGGGAAACGACCGCCACGCGCGCTCCAGCGTGCCGCGAGACCACCTCGTCGAGGAACTCCGCCACCCGGGTCGCGAACGCCCCGAGCGTCTCTCCCCCATCGGTGCCCGATTGCTCAGGGCGCCAAAAGAGCAGATCCGGTCTCCCCCCCATCGCCGGCAGTGTGGTCACTCCAAACTCGAACTCCATCAGGCGCTCATCGAGCTGCGCCTCCAGTCCAAGCCTGTCGCACAGCGGCCCTGCGGTCTGCGCAGCGCGAGGAAGTGGACTTGCATAGACATGTGTGGGGGCAGCATCTCCCGTTAGCGCATCTGCCAGCGCCTCCGATTGGCGCACACCCAGCTCACTAAGCGGAGTATCTGGCCCGTACGACCCCTCTTCAGCCCTCGCCTGGCCGTGCCGCACCAGCAACAACGTGGTAGTCAGGTCAGTCATCATCACCTCAAATCGGTTGACGAGCTCAACACGAGCCCAGAACAAGCAAGCACCAGCCCCGCCCCACTAAGCGCGTGCAGCGTTAGTCCAGCAGTGCTCGGATGTCGTGGACTATTTCGCGTGGGTTCAGCGGCGATGTGAACAGGACTCGCCTGTGATGCTGTTTATCCAGCAAATATACGGGCGCCTGGTGACCAACCTCGTATTGCGTGGCGATCTGGCGTTTGAGCGAGTCAGCGCTAGCCTCAGACTGCCCTGCCGGAGCTGCAGCCTCGGTCCGAGTCCATTCGAACTGCTGAGGGTCTAAGTAGTAGTTCGCCCAGATCGGTTCCAGTACATCCGCCTCGCCCACCAGGAAGTCCCACCTGTCGAGCATGCCCCACTGCTCCGAATACTCATGAGCTCGCTCAACGGTGTCCCTTTCGGGGTCGACGCTGATGACGACGAAGTCCACCCGCGTCGCATCGTCAAGGAGCAACTCGTGGGCGGTCCGCAGGTGGCCCGTTATGGCAGGGCACAGACCAGGACAGTAGGTGTAGAGGAAGGCCACCAGAACCACGTCGCCAGTGTAGTCATCCAGAGACATCGGCACATCGAGGTGGTTTCGAAGCGCAAATGGAGGAGCCTCGTCGCCCTCCAGCACCGTGCCTTGCAAAGGCTCGTCACTGGAACAGGCAACAGCGGCCAAAGCAAACAGCGAGGCTAAAACAACCAATATGGGCAGAAGGCGCATACCGGCGCTGGCCGAGACTAGGTCTTCTCCACCATCCGTTGCCCCAGGGCAGCTGCCGTGGGGACCCCAACCACCAACGCCGATCCTACCCCAATCACTGCCCAGTCAGATATCTCTTTGAGCCAGATGAAGGTGACACCCAACCCCCCGGCAACCACGGCCACTATCAGTACCGACAGCAAGGGAAATATCAAAGCTCTGTTGTTCATTTTCATCGGTTTCTTTCCTTTCGCTGGGCCTCTTGATGTGCCCCGCACCATGTTCATCGTTTGCGCAACGGCGATCCCGTCGCCTCAAAATGGATTGCTCCCTGAACGCCCTCTCAGACCCGAGCGCTAGTGTTGCTGGAGCGAGAGTTCGCGAGAATCTGGTTCCGGCTCGGTCTCCTCTTCCTCACTCTTGTACCAACGATAGAACGCCACAATCAGCAGCGTCATGAACAGTACGCCTCCGCCCACCTTCATGATCACAGCGCCAATCTGCTGGTCCGACAGGGGCGTAACCGACCACAGCCGTGGCGCCTCGACGTACCACTGGTATAACGGCTCCTGCGAGAAAGTCACAGGCCCGAATACTACGATCTGTGCCACCGACATACCGAACAGATAGATCATCTGAAGTGGGTAGGAGAGACGCGGTAGCTCCGGCATCGTGCTAACGAGCGGCCACCACATTATCAATGCAGCGCCGATGAATACGAGGTGCTCCATGATATGGATCACGTGGTTCGTCACCGACACGTTATACAGCGAGGGCATGTGCCAGAGGGAGAAAATAATGTTGAACAGGATAATCGCGACAATCGGGTGAGTAACGACGCGGGCCGCGATGAATACGGGATCGGGCCTAAGGATACGGCGCACCAGCCAATCCGGTGTGCCCAGTATGAGCAACGGGGGCGCAACCAGGGTCAACAACACGTGCTGGACCATGTGGGCGCTGAACAGGTAGCTGTCGCTCAAGACATGAAGTGGCGAAAGCAGCGCCACGAATATGACCATGATGCCAGCTGTAAAGGTGGCTACCTGTCGGGGTTCGACACTCTCCGCGAGACCGTATCTCTCCCTCAAAGGACCAACCCCAAAGAGATACAGGCCTTGTACGATCGCCAGACCGATCAGAGCGTCAGGGTGAGCATGCCAATGAAACCAGATCGACCCCGCCAAGTGGTACGCTCCTCCTCGACCTCACCGCTGGTCGCTATACGAAGAACTGGAACAGCCCCAGGATCGCTAGGGTGACAGAGATCGCGAGGGCGATGCCCCCGACGAACA
>CAUZNX010000236.1:0-3728 GCA_963580905.1 Dehalococcoidia bacterium
CTTCCTGGTATCGTCCAAATCGGGTGGGACCATTGAGCCGAATAGTTTCTACCGCCACTTCAGGGCACTCGTAGAACAAGCTGTCGGTAGTGAGGCAGCGGGCAAGAGCTTCGTTGCAATAACCGATCCGGACACTTCGCTTGAGGAGCTGGCGCACTCAGAAGGCTTCCTGGCCGTTTTTTCGAACCCAAGCGACATCGGAGGCCGGTACTCGGTATTGTCGTTCTTCGGGCTGGTTCCTGCGGCGCTGATGGGTGTGGACATAGCGTCGTTGCTCCAGCGAGCCAATGACATGCGCGAGAGTTGCGCTTCGTCTGTCGATTCTCTCAGCAACCCAGGTGCCTTCCTGGGGGCGGCGCTAGCTACCCTAGCTGCGGCTGGGCGTGACAAGCTCACCCTCGTGACCTCACCGTCCATCGGCAGCTTTGGCCTTTGGGCGGAACAGCTCATCGCCGAGAGCCTTGGCAAGAACGACAAGGGGGTCGTTCCCGTCGCTGACGAGCCTTCAATAGGGGTTAATTCATACGGAGATGATCGGTTTTTCGTGTATCTGCGTGTGGCTGGCGATGACAACCTGGCAACCGACGAATCAATCCGGCTGATTGCGGAACGCGGCCAGCCCATCGTTCGGCTGGATTTGCGTGATCGATACGACCTGGGCGCGGAGTTTTTCAGATGGGAGTTCGCCACGGCTGTGGCTGGCGCTATTGTGAAAATCAACCCTTTCGATCAGCCGAACGTCCAGGCGGCAAAGAACATGACGGATAGCGTATTGGAAGGTTACCGGGCGACTGGCAAGCTCCCGGACGGCGGGTTCGGGATTTCCGCGCAGGAGCTACTAGGTAGCATTACTGACGGCGACTACCTGGCAATCATGGCCTATGTGGCTCAAACTCCGGAGATTGACCGTGCCTTCGAGACTCTTCGCCTCCAGGTTGCGGAGAGATACGGGATTGCCACTACCCTCGGGTACGGCCCGAGATTTTTGCACTCTACGGGACAACTGCACAAGGGCGGACCTCCCTCAGGTGCGTTCCTACAGATCACGACCAGACATGGAGATGGCGGCTCTATTCCCGGGGCCCATTTTTCGTTTGGCACGCTGGCCGACGCTCAGGCCCTAGGGGACCGCAAGGCGCTGGTAGAAGCTGGACGAAGGGTGGCAAGGCTACACTTGGAATCCGATGTTGCTGCTGGTGTTTTGGACCTCGCTACTGAAATAGCAGGTGCCTAAGCAGTGGCTTCCCGCGAAATAGATCTCCACAGGCTAACCTGGACTGAGGCCCTGCCAACTTTCATCGAGTTCTATAACGATGAGGTTCGGAAGATGGGCCGCGGAGGTGGCCGCCTGGACATCGTTCACGGCTATGGGTCCACGGGGCCTGGTGGAGTGTTGCGTACGCGGTTAAGGGCGTTTTTTCAGCGACACGAGGAGCACCTTGAGTTTATGCCGGGGGAATCAGTAGACGGCAATCAGGGGCACACCGTCGTTATACCGATGCTCTCTCTTCCCTGCACCGGGGACGCGTTGGAAGATCTGGTTTGGAAATACTGTGAGTTGGCCAAGGGTCGAAGCAAGATCATCGGAAAATTTCGCAGGCACGGTGAACCCACCGTGATACAGGCGATCAAAGCCCTGGAGAGTCAGAAACGACTCCGAGTAGTCCACAAGGGTCGGGTGAAATCGTACGAAGCGATGTAGCGCCGAAGACGCGGGTATCGCGATCCAAGCCAACTAGCTGCTAGACATAGGTTGACTACGTCCGAGCTTCCAATGAGTGCCCTGCCGTGTGGTACAGTTGGGCCGCCCCCAATATCAATGCTGGTCCACGAGATTCGTGAGACCCACTGCGGAGCGATGTATGCCTGATGTGCAGTGGTTTCTGCTGGTGGCCATCGCCTATACACTGGGCTCCGTTTCCACTGGATATTACCTCATTAAGTTCCGCACAGGCCAAGATATTCGACTGCTCGGCAGCGGATCTACGGGCGCGCGCAATGTCGGCAGGACCCTCGGAACCCTCGGGTTCGCAGCTACCCTGGCGGGGGACGCCGCCAAGGGTGCACTCGCCGTCGGCGCGGCCACCATCTACGGACTCGACGAGCGAGGACTGATCGTAGTCACGGTCGCGGTCTTTGCCGGCCATGTCTGGCCTGTACAGCTCCAGTTTCGTGGTGGAAAGGGGCTGTCGCCTGTGATGGGCGCGGTCCTTGTGCTGGACTACTGGGTAGTGATCGTGACTCTTCTTGTCGCAGCAATCGCCCTCGCAGCAACCAAGCGCTTCACGGCAAGTGGACTTCTGGCCGTCGCCCTGGCGCCGGTTTTGGCTGCAGCGACGGGGCGCTCGTCCGCCGATGTCGTGATCGGGCTCTCAGCCCTAGTCGCCCTGATCTTCCTCGCCCATCGTCAGAACATCGTGTCAGCTTTCGAAAGACCGGAGAGCCGACAGTGACCGGATTGAGTGATCGGTCCGAGCAGCGACCTCGGGCGCCGCTGACCTTCAAGGTCGCAACGGAGGACCGGGAGTTCGAGCAGGTACACCGGCTGAACCACCGCACTTTTGTGGACGAAATTCCGCAACACTCGGCCAGCGAGGATGGTCTGTTGGTGGACCGGTTCCACGAAGAAAACACCTACTTCTTATGCCTGGACGACGAACAACTCGTGGGGATGGTTGCCGCGAGGGGCAATCGCCCATTCTCCCTCGACAGTAAGCTGGAGGACCTGGACCGATACTTGCCTGACGAGGTATCGGTATGTGAGATTCGTCTGCTTGCGATAGATAGGGAGCGACGGAAGGGTCGAATTATCCAGGGGCTTTTAACCAATCTGGCTCACTATTGCATCGGCAAGGGCTATGACGCCGCGATCATCTCTGGCAACGTCCATCAGGAGCGGTTGTACCGCAGGCTGGGCTTTACGCCTTTCGGTCCACGGGTCGGAACGCCAGAGGCCCCCTACCAGCCAATGATCATGGACCTTGTGCACATTGCAGGCAAGTGGTCGGCCTACTTGTCTACCGATGCTTCCGGTGAGTCGGCCGGGACACCAAAATACATGCTGCCGGGGCCGGTCGCGGTGAGTTCAGAGGTACAGCGAGCCTTCGCTCGACCGCCGGTGTCGCATCGCTCACCCGGGTTCGTGGCCGACGTGAAACGGATCAAGGAGCGTCTCTGTGACATGGTGGGCGCGCGCGGCGTCGAGATACTCATGGGCTCTGGCACCATGGCCAACGATGCAGTGGCGGGGCAACTTTCTCTTACGCCCGGACGGGGTCTTGTGCTGAGCAATGGCGAGTTCGGAGACCGTCTCAAGGACCATGGGCGGCGAGCCAACCTGGACTTCGACACGATCAATGTGGAGTGGGGCCGGCCTTTTGTGCGTCAGGATCTTGAGGTTGCCCTGGCACAAGGCGATGTCAATTGGTTATGGGCGGTACATTGCGAGACCTCCACCGGCGTGCTGAACAACCTGTCGATGCTCAGGGAGGTATGTGCCCAAGGGGGTGTCCAACTCGTGATGGATTGCATCAGCTCTGTGGGCACAATGCCCGTGGACCTGGCGGGAGTCTCACTGGCATCGTGCGTTTCTGGGAAGGGTCTTGGGGCATACCCGGGGCTATCGATGGTGTTTTTTGAAGGGGATCTGACGCCCGCTCCAGGCAAGTTACCGCGCTATCTGGACCTCGGACTCTACACCGCCAAGGACGGCATACCCTACACCATCT
>CAUZNX010000237.1:0-3723 GCA_963580905.1 Dehalococcoidia bacterium
TGATCGCATTCGTCGCGTACCAGAATATTGGCACACTATTTGACGCCGAGGCCGGACCGGGCGGAGAAGCATGGCTAGGGTCTGGGCCTGGCGCAGCATCGTCCAGCCGCCCAGAATAATGGCGCACGCGTGACAGCCACACTAAGTGTCAGGGTTCAGGCCAGGGCCAGCCGCAACAAGGTCGACGTATCACCCGAGGGCGAGGTCCGCATCTATGTCACGGCAGCCCCCGAGGCCGGCAAGGCCAACGACGCCACAATAGCCATGCTGGCGAAGGCGCTGGGGGTAGGTCGGCGAAGCGTAACCTTGGTTAAGGGCCACACCGTACGCGACAAGGTTTTCAGTATCGAGGGCCTGGATACCGACGAGGCGATACCCCGTCTAGCGGGAGGGTAGGCGTTCCACTTTGGGATCTGTCTGCGCGGGGTGTGCAGAGGGGCGGAGCCCCGTCGCCTGTCCTGAGCCTGCCGAAGGGCCGGGTGTGTGAGGGTGTCCCTCACACACCTATTTCCATTTTTCCCAAAATTGGGTGGGCTAGATGAAAGAGATGGGTTTTGCGGCCCGTCAAAGAACCCGTATCAAACGGCCTATGACCACGTTCAGGACAATCAACGCGATCATCGGGGACAGGTCGAACATGCCTGTGTTTGGCAACATCCGGCGGATGGGACCAAGGATCGGCTCGGTGATCTGATACAGAAGCGGGCTGATCGGGTCGTTGCCCTGTGGGGACACGTACGACATCACAATTCGGCCGATGATCGCGAAAGAGAAGATCTTCAGGAATAGACCTAGGAATACTTCGATCAAGATGTCCCCCCCAACGCTTTCGACTTTTCGTAGGCTGCGGACACCGCGTCCATCACGACCCCTCGGAATCCGCCCTGCTCGAAGGCCATCAGCGCCTCCGCTGTTGTGCCGCCAGGCGACGTGACCATGTCCTTCAGGTCCGCCGGGTGCCCTCCCGACTCGTCAACGAGCCGTGCGCTCCCGATCACCGTCTGCAGCACCAACTTTCGGGACATGTCGCGCGGCATACCCAGGTAGACCCCGGCATCTATCATCGCCTCGATGAACAGAAAAACATACGCCGGCCCTGAGGCGCTCACCGCCGTCGCCATGTCGATATACTTCTCGTCTGATACGTAGATCTCCTCGCCGAGCGTGCGCAAAATCTCGCGGCTGGCCTCCACGCTTTCAGCTGGCACGTCCTCCGTGGCGGTCCACACCGTCATGCCCGCGCCGATCTGCGCCGGCGTGTTGGGCATCACGCGGACCACCAACGAGTGACCCAGCCCCGAAACCAGCGTGTCCATGCGAGCGCCAGCTATGATAGACAGCACCGTCTGGCCCGGTTCGAGGTCGTCGCCTATGTCAGCCATGACACCTGCAAGCCCCTGCGGCTTTACCGCGAGCACGACCATTTCCGCTCCCGAGAGGGCCTCGGCATTCGACTCAACAGCAGTAACACCGTACTCGGCCCGTAGATGGGCACGGCGTAACTCCAGCGGCTCGCCGATCCTGACATCGGCAGGTGCCGCCAGACTAGCATCGAGGATACCGGCGAGGATGGCCTCGGCCATGACGCCTCCCCCTATGAACGATACTCGCATCGGTCGCGCCTCCTAATTACTGATCGAATCCCCGGAACCCCGGCACAACGCCGAGCCGGTCCCTGAGTTGTATGCATTCGTCTTCCCATCGGTCCACCCTGCCGCGCAACGAAGCCACCTCGGCAGGCTCTTTGCCACCTGGGCCGAGCAGGTTCACCAGCTCGGCCGGGTCGGATCGTAGATCGTATGCCTCGTCGCCGTAGTCGGGATCGCGCAAATACGAAAATTCCTTCGAACGTGCCCCCTGTAACAGCGACGGGTGTCGCCCTGCCTTCGCTATGCCTGATGGCATCGTAGTGCCTAGATTTCCGTGGTAATCGCCCACCTGAGAAAAAGCCACATCACGAAGGGGCTGCGCAGCCCCATTCGATACCCAAGATACCAGGTCGTGACCCTGGGCGTAATCAGGTACGGGCGCACCCGCCATGCCCAGAATCGTGGGGAACAGGTCCACCTGATCCACAAGCCCTGAGATGTGCGAACCCCTCGGCCACTGCGCGCCCTTCGGAGGAGCAATGATGAACGGAACATGCAACAGGCACTCGTACAGGGATTCGGTCTTTGTGTACATCCCTTTTTCGCCCGCGTAGTCGCCGTGGTCCGCACCGATGATGATCCACGTGTTGTCCAACAGGCCCCTGTCTACCAGAGCAGAATGTAGCCTGCGCATTTGCCCATCCACATAGGCGATCATCCCGTAGTAGACCGCTAGCATGCGACGCACGTCGCCCTCGGTAGCGTCCGAGGACCCCATCTGCAGTCGGGCCTCCGCTTGCCATGCGGGGCGGCGATCGTCCCCCTGTTGTGGCGCCGGGATCGTGGCTGGATCAACCAGGGTGTCGAAGGGCGGCGACGCGAAGTAGGGAGGGTGTGGCTCCAGATACGGCACGTGGAGAAAAAACGGGCTGCCGTCCGCCACAACACCGTCCAGCACATCGATAGCCCTGGTCGTCATACGAGAGGCGTGACCCTCCTCTGGAGGGTGCTCAAGAGCGCCCGACGACCAGCCGCTGTCGTGGCTGCCGTGGGAGTACCAGCCCTGCAACGCCTTCCCGACCACTCCGGACTCCGAAAAGCTCACCTGCTCGTGCCATCCACGCGTCAGGTTTCGGTCGTGCTCATAGTGTCCGACGGTCGCAGTGTAGTACCCAGAGTCTTGGAGCAACTCCGAGAGCTGCGGCAGATTGTATGGGGCCCTATTCTGGTGGCAGGTCACCTGATGGACGAGCGGGTGCACACCGGTAAACACAGTGGCACGCGATGGCGTGCATATCGGGCTGGCCACGTAGGCGTCGTCGAATGCCACGCCCCGGCTCGCAATCTCGTCCATGAACGGACTAGGCACGTGGGCATTGCCGTAAACGCTGCTGGCCGACACCTTTTGCTGGTCGGTCATCAGGTACACAATATTGGGCCGACGACCGTTACCAGATGCCACTACTCACCCTTGAATCAGTTCTCTCACAACATCCAAACCCCGTCCTACCTCAGCTTGCTCTCGCTCACCAGGTCCACCGCCACTTCGATGGCCTCCATGATGCTCTCATGGTCG
Organism: Dehalococcoidia bacterium; assembly: GCA_963580905.1. GTDB lineage: Bacteria > Chloroflexota > Dehalococcoidia > Lucifugimonadales > CAJWER01 > CAJWER01. The sequence goes on from CAUZNX010000237.1 coordinate 3,166, forward strand.
GCGATTCCCTTGCCCGTGATATCGAAGGCGGTGCCGTGATCGACAGATGTTCGGATGTACGGCAATCCCAGGTTAACGCTGACGCTTTTGGACCAGTTGTGGACCTTGATTGGGATGTGACCCTGGTCGTGGTACATAGCAAGTACAGCGTCGAACTTGCCGTTGATCGCCTGGGTAAAAATCGTGTCAGCCGGTACCGGTCCGATGACGTCGATTCCACGGTCCTTTGCATCCTGTACAGCCGGGGCGATCTGCTTCGCTTCCTCGTCGCCGAGCAGTCCTCCGTCACTTGCATGAGGATTTAGGGCCGCGACGCCGATTCGCGGAGTCGGAAAACCCCAGTTAACGAAATTTTCGTGGGTCAGTTCAATCTTCGCCAGCACATTCTCTCTCGTGACGTAGTCGCACGCGATCCGTACTGAACGGTGTGTGGTCAGATGAACGACCCGTAGCGTGTCGGCCATCAGCATCGTGGCAACCTCGGTTGCGCCGGACTGCCGCTGGAAAATCTCCATATGGCCGATGTCCTTGTATCCGGCCAATGCGCACGCCTCTTTG
>CAUZNX010000238.1:0-3715 GCA_963580905.1 Dehalococcoidia bacterium
CGCCCCACCACACTGAGCGTGCGCAGCACCGGTCCAGTGGAATAGCCCCTCCAGATACTACTTCCGGGCATCACAATGTTTGCAGGGACACCTCGCCCCGCCCCTAAGCGTGCGCAGCACCTGTACCCCCTTTAGCGTCAGCGGCACATGTGCTATTCTTTGGGCTTCGTTCCGAGTGTTACATGATTCACAAAGCATAGTGCAGGTGTCGCCCCGCTCGGTGTGCCTGCAGTCGGCAAGACATCGCGCAATCGCTGTGTTTTTGTTTTCGCAGGTAAAAGATGGCGTCGGTGTGGAGAAATGCCCCACGTGAGTAGTTATAGATTCCCAGACCTTCCGGTCCCCGAGAAACAGGGTCTGTACGATCCGCAGTTCGAGCACTCGGCCTGCGGCGTAGGCATGGTCGCCAACATAGATGGAACTCAGTCCCACGAGATCATCAGGCAAGGGCTTGAGGTCCTGATTAACCTCGGACACCGTGGCGCTGCGGGCGCCGATCCGGAGACCGGCGACGGCGCTGGTCTTATGCTCCAGTTGCCCCACGAGTTCTTCACGTCCGAGGCAGCCGCGCTCGGGTTCTCTCTGCCAGCCGAGGGCGAATACGGCGTCGCCAATGTGTTTTTGCCCATGGATGCTGGGGTCCGCGCCGCATGCGAGACCGCGATAGAGGGCGTAGTAGCTAGCGAGGGGCTCTCTTTCTTGGGCTGGCGTGACGTGCCAACAGATCCGACCGCCATAGGGGTGCTCGCCGCGCGCATGCAGCCGTTCTTGAGGCAGTTTTTCGTTGCGCTCGACTCGCCGCTCCCGACTGGCTACTCCTTCGAACTGAAACTTTTTGTGCTCAGGCGTCAGATCGAGTCGGCGGTTCCGGCCATGGGCCTCGATGACGGGGACGAGTTCTACATCTGCAGTCTCTCTTCCCGCCAGCTCGTATACAAGGGTCTGGTTAAAGCGGAACAGCTCGAAGACTTCTACCATGATCTGAGCGAGCCGTCGTTGAATAGCGCCTTTGCCATAGTCCACTCCCGGTTTGGCACTAACACGCTGGGCACCTGGAGGCTGGCGCACCCATATCGACTTGTTGTCCACAATGGCGAGATCAACACCCTGCGCGGCAACATCAACTGGATGATTGCCCGCGAGCCCAGGCTCTCCTCATCGATCCTGGGCGACGATATGGCCAAGCTCCGCCCTCTCGTGAGCGCAGGCCAGAGCGACACTTCCACGCTAGATAACGTCATGGAACTGCTCCTCGCCACAGGCAGATCGCTGCCCCACGCGATGATGATGCTGATTCCAGAGGCCTGGGCCGACCACATACCCATGGACCAGGCCAAGAAGGACTTCTACGAGTATCACTCAGCCCTTATGGAGCCCTGGGACGGACCGGCCCTTGTGATCGGTACCGACGGCAAGAAAGTGTGCGGCATCCTGGACCGTAACGGACTGCGACCATGTCGCTATCTTGTGACCAAGGACGGCCTGCTGGTGATGGCCTCCGAGACCGGCGTACTCGACATCCCGCCCGAGAAGGTCCTTTACAAGTCGCGGATCCAGCCGGGCAGGATGTTCATGCTGGACACAGAAGAGGGCCGTCTGGTCGACGATGATGAGATCAAGGCCTCACTGTCCGCCATGCGGCCGTATGGCCAGTGGCTTGCTGAAAACAAGGTCTCGATGGACGAGTTGCCAGAGCCAGCGCAGTTGCCCTCTAGCGACTTCGAGACCCTGGCCGCCCGACATCGGGCATTCGGCTACACGCGCGAAGACCTTGGCATGATCGTCGCTCCGATGGGCGCCACGGGCAAGGAGCCCGTGGGCTCGATGGGCAACGACGCCCCTCTTGCCGTCTTCTCCGACCAAACCCCACTGCTTTTTGGATACTTCAAACAGCACTTTGCCCAGGTCAGCAACCCGCCGCTGGACGCCATACGCGAAGAGTTGGTCACTTCTGTGGAGACTTTCCTCGGGGCCGAAGGCAACCTGTTCGACGAAACCGCCGAGCAGTGCCGTCGCCTCAAGTTGAACGAACCTGTACTCACCAATTCTGATGTGGAGAAAATCAAGAACCTGGACCTGCCCGGTCTGCGGTCCAAGACCCTGTCCACACTCTGGAAGCCCGGAGACGGACCGGGCGCACTGGAACGGGCCATGACTGCTCTGTGCGGCCTCGCATCTGAGGCCGTCAAGGACGGCTACTCCCTAGTCGTGCTCTCCGACCGGGGCGTCGACGACGAGCATGCGCCCATTCCAAGTCTTCTGGCGACCGCGGGTGTCCATCACAGCCTGATACGAGAGGGCTCTCGCACTCGGGTCGGCCTGGTGGTGGAGTCTGGCGAGCCGAGGGAGGTCGCTCACTTCGCTCTCCTGTTTGGCTACGGGGCCGGCGCGGTGAACGCATACATGGCCTTTGAGACCCTCGAAGAGATGGCCGCCAACGGCCACGACTCGGGCGTTACGGATTACCCAAGTGCAGAGTCCAACTTCGTGAAGGCCGTCCACAGAGGCGTGGTCAAAGTGATGTCCAAGATGGGCATCTCCACTCTGGCGAGCTACCACGGCGCCCAGATATTCGAGGCGATCGGCCTGGGCCAAGACCTTGTGGACGCGTACTTCACGCGGACGCCTTCTCGCATCGGCGGCATTGGCATAGCGGAGATCGAGCAGGACTGTATACAGCGTCACGACTCTGCCTACCATGACAAGAAGGTGGCCGGTTCGCAGGAGATCGCAGCGGGCGGCCAGTATCAGTGGCGGGCCAATGGCGAGCGCCACATGTGGGACCCCGACGCCATCGCGAAGGTGCAGCACGCAGCCAAGTCCGGCGATGCCGCTTCCTTCAGAGATTTCACCGACTACGTGGACTCCCAAAGCGCTGGCCTGTGTACGATTCGGGGGCTGCTGGGCTTGAAGGACGCGGATGAGCCCGTGCCCTTGGACGAGGTAGAGCCAGCAAAAGAGATTGTCAAAAGGTTCGCCACGGGCGCGATATCACTCGGCTCCATAGGCCGCGAGGCCCACGAGACTCTGGCGATCGCAATGAACCGTATAGGCGCGCGCTCCAACACAGGAGAGGGCGGCGAGGATCCGACGCGGTACAAGCCCGACGAGAACAGCGACTCGCGTAACAGCGCGATGAAGCAGGTGGCTTCTGGGCGCTTCGGCGTCACGAGCAGCTACCTTGCCTCGGCCACCGACTTGCAGATCAAGATGGCCCAGGGCTCGAAGCCTGGCGAGGGCGGCCAGCTGCCAGGCCACAAGATTGATGAATACATCGGCTCGGTCCGCAGCTCGACGCCAGGCGTTGAGCTTATCTCCCCACCACCACATCACGACATCTACTCAATCGAGGATCTGGCCCAACTGATCCACGACTTGAAAAACTCCAACCCGGAGGCCCGTATCCACGTAAAGCTCGTATCCGAGGCGGGCGTGGGTACGATCGCAGCGGGTGTGTCGAAGGGCCACGCTGACGTCGTGCTCATTAGCGGCGACAGTGGCGGCACCGGTGCGTCACCGGAGTCGTCGATCAAGCACGCGGGGCTCCCCTGGGAGCTTGGCGTCGCAGAGACGCAGCAGGTCCTAGTGATGAACGACCTGCGGGGCCGCATCGTCGTGCAGACGGACGGGCAGCTCAAGACCGGCAGAGACGTGGCGGTGGCCTGTCTGCTGGGTGCAGAGGAGTTCGGATTCGCCACTGCGCCCCTGATTACGA
>CAUZNX010000239.1:0-3714 GCA_963580905.1 Dehalococcoidia bacterium
TCACGAACCACCCCGATCGCATCCTCGATTACCGTCCGCGTCGATTGGTGAAGTCGGCGCAGCTCGTCTTCACTCAAACTCTTCCTCTTCCGAAACGGGTATATCCGAGCGTCGAAGAGTATCTCGTCGGCATATGCGTTGCCGATCCCCGACACAACCCTGCACCGCGTTAGGACACCCTTGATCTCTCCATGGAATGGCCTGAGCAATTCTCGGAACTGTTCAAAACTGGTTTCAGCCAGCACATCCGGCCCCATCTCATCGAAGCCAGGAATCTCCGTAAGCCGCTCATTGGTTGTGTAATACAGGCGGCCCATCTGCTTGTCGTCCAAGTACCGCAGATCGAAACCGTTTGAGAGAGTCAGCCTTACAAATGTCCTCTTGTAGACCCTTGCAGATGGCTTGCAGTACTGCAAAGCCCCAGCCAACATCGGATTGATGGCCAGAACCCGTTCCCCTGAGAGGTCGACTAGCAGGAATTTACCCCTGCGCTTCGTGCCCTCCAGAACGCGGCCGACGACGTCTTCCTCAAAGTCGGCCACCACAGGTCTAAGCACGCCGGGACGAAGTATGGACGCAGCCTGGACCGTCAAACCGCTCACCCGGAAGTTCAGAAAATCCTTCGTGACCTCTAGTTCCGGGGCCTCGGGCACGCTTCTGCACGCCTCCTGCAGCGATCTCCGCCGCCATTGGTGCCGATAGGATACCGATGTCCGCCCCCCAAATCAATTCAGTGCACAGAAACCGAGAAGTCATTGGGTCTGGGGTACGGTGTGCGGACCGAATCGAGCCCCATCCCAGCAGGCAATTCATGGGTCAGAATCGCAACCCTAAACCCCAAACCCCGTACCCCCAACCCATCTCTACTTCCTGATATACTTCTCGGTCTATCCCCACTAGGAGCGCACCGTGTCCTTCGAGTTCATCACCTACGAAAAAAGCGACCGCATCGCCCGAATAACCATCAACCGACCCAAGAGCCTCAATGCCCTGCACCCCCCGGCTAGCGCCGAGTTACGGCAGGCCTTCGAGGACTTCCGAGACGACCCCGAAGTTTGGGTAGCCATCCTTACAGGGTCCGGCGACCGGTCCTTTTGCGCTGGCAACGACCTGAAATTCCAGGCAGAGCACGGGGCGAAGGGCCTATCGTACCCAGGCGCCGACACCATGCCCTTTGGTGGCATAACCGACGATTACACATGCTGGAAGCCAATCATCGCCGCCGTCAATGGCTATGCCTTCGGTGGCGGCCTTGAGCTGGTCCTCGCCTGTGACCTGGCAATCGCTTCGAAAAATGCCCAGTTCGGAGCGCCCGAAGGCAAGGTGGGTCTCGTCGCGGCAGCCGGTGGGGTTCACCGCCTACCAAGGCAGGTACCGGTCAAGATCGCCATGGGAATGCTTTTGGCTGGCAGGGTCTTGAGCGCCGGAGAAGCCCATCGCTACGGCCTGGTCAACGAGGTCGTCCCGGCGGGCGAACTCGCCGCGGCAATCGAACGCATGGCATCCGAGATAGTGTCTCTAGCGCCACTATCTGCCAGAGCCCACAAGCAGATGGCTATGACAGGGCTCGGGCTGGATCTCGACGATGCTATGGCCAGCGACTATAGCGAGAACGAAAAGGCCATGGCCTCCGACGATTTCATCGAGGGCCCACGCGCCTTCGCCGAAAAACGCAAACCCATCTGGACCGGCGAGTAGGTTCTTAGCCCTAATAAGAGGATGGCGTCGCGGACAAACCGCACAGGTGGCCGGACACTACGGCAGCCTGATTCAAACCAGGGAGAATTCTGACCAATGCCCAGCTCTCAGGCTGTAATGCTGCCCACAAACGTGAAGCCATCTCGATACACCCTCGGGCTGGAGCCCAATATGGAGGCATCCAGCTTCCTGGGGCACGAGACTATCGAGGTTGATGTTTTATCCTCGACCTCGACCATCACCTTGAATGCCTCGGAACTACAGATTTCCTCTTGCCGCATCCTGCCCGCCGGGGGCGACGCCCTCGACGCCTCGTCAATAGACACAGACGAAAAGGCGGAGACGGCCACTTTCACATTTCCTTCCGAGGTCCCCGAGGGCCCTGCCAGGCTGGAAATTGAGTTCGTGGGCACGCTGAACGACCAGCTACGAGGGTTCTACCGCAGCCACTACACCGACATCGACGGCAACGAGCGCCAGCTCGCAACAACGCAGTTCGAGGCCACCGACGCCCGTCGCGCCTTCCCCTGCTGGGATGAGCCCTCGATGAAAGCAACCTTCGCGCTGACGCTGATAGTGGACTCGGAACTTGCCGCGATATCCAACATGCCCATCGCCGAGGAGACCCCCGAACAGGACGGGCGCAAACGCCTGCGGTTCGACGAGACCCCAATCATGTCGACCTACCTGCTGGCCTTCATCATTGGCGACCTAAAGTGCGTCGAGCAGGAGGCCGAAGACGGCACCCTAATTCGCATCTGGGCCACCGCAGGCAAGGAAGAGCAGGGCCGTTTCGCTCTTGAGACAGCCATTCGCCTGCTGAAATATTTCAACGAGTACTTCGGTACACCATATCCGCTGCCCAAGCTAGACCACCTGGCAATTCCGGACTTTGCCGCCGGCGCGATGGAGAACTGGGGTGCCATTACCTATCGAGAAGTGGTACTGCTGGTCGATCCAGAGCGCACCTCCGCCGCTGTACGCCAGCGGGTCGCCGGGATCATATCCCACGAGATGGCCCACATGTGGTTCGGCGACCTGGTCACCATGGCATGGTGGAAGGAGCTGTGGCTAAACGAGAGCTTTGCATCATGGGTGGGAGACAAGGCGGTCGACGCCCTGTTCCCAGAGTACGAGATGTGGACCGAGTTCGTCTCTGGAGACACCACCAGCGCCCTCAGCCTGGACGGGCTGAAGAACTCGCACCCCATAGAACAGGAGGTCAGTGACCCCGCTGAGATCGGCCAGCTATTCGATGCCATTAGCTATAGCAAGGGCGGCTCTGTCCTGCGCATGCTCGAGCACTTCCTGGGGGCCGACACCTTCCGAGACGGCCTGCGAAGCTACATCGTAAAACACCAGTACGCCAACGCCCGCACCCACGACCTCTGGAACGCCCTCGGCGAGGCCTCCGGAAAGCCTGTAGCTCAGATCATGGATACCTGGGTCGAGCAGATTGGCTACCCCGTAGTGCATGTCGAGTCGGACCGCAGCGGGGACACCACGGAGCTACGCCTTTCCCAGACCAGGTTCGTATATGAGCACCTGACAGAGCCCGAAGCTACATACGATACGACGTGGCATGTTCCCGTGAGCGTCACGTCTCAAAATGCCGGATCCGCCTCCCTACTCATGAACCAGAGCGAGGCGACGGCCTCACTTGGCAAATCCTCCGAAGGATGGCTGAAGCTGAATCCGGACCAGTTCGGATTCTACCGAGTCAACTACTCCGCAGACGACTGGGACCGCCTGCTCCCCGCTGTCGAGGCGCTCGAGGTCTCTACGATAGACCGGCTCGGACTGCAGAACGACGCCTACGCCCTCGCCAAGGCCGGCTACGCCCCGATGAGCAGGTTCCTGTCGCTGGCCCAGGCTTATACCAATGAGACCAACCCGTCGGTATGGGAAGACATATCCGCCAACCTGGGCGGGCTCAACTCCTTGCTATCCGACGAGCCCTACTACGGCAAGTTTCGCGATCTGGCCCGTGGCATATTCCAGCCCATCGGCGCCCGC
>CAUZNX010000240.1:0-3704 GCA_963580905.1 Dehalococcoidia bacterium
GGGCGGATGTAGGGGCGTACAACTGTACGCCCCTACATCCGCCCACGTGTCCACATCCCCTCCTACGGCGTTGCGCCTCTTGGAAGCGTGCCCAGGATGCGTTGGTCGAAGGCTGCGTTGCGGTTTTCGGGGGTTACTTTGGGCCACTCTAGTTCTATTCCCTGGGCTATGCACAGGTCCTGGAATTCGCTTAGCAGATTGGGGTTATGGCGGACTTCTCTGGGGGTTCTGTTGTTTTGTGCGCAGTAGGCGGCCAGTAGGCCCACGGATTCCCCTATGTTCCACTCGACTGGGTGCAGGCGGTAGGAGCCGTTGCTGATGTGGGTGGTGCCGATGTTTTTGCCAGCGGGGAGCAGGTTGTCCATGCGCTGCGGGATGAGGGCCCCCAATGGAATCTGGAAGGGGTGGGCCGGGCGGTCGATGATGCTGGTGCCGCCGGAACTTACGTGCACGTCTATGTGGTAGTTGCCGACGCCCACTGTGTCCGGGAATATCTCGGGGCTGTCTCGCAGCTCGGCGTCGATGTGGTTCTGGGTTACGGTCAACTCCGCCCTGATTCGGCGTGACTCGCGGATGTAGGGGGCCTTTGCCAGTCCGTCGGCTGTCCCTGTGACGTCGGGGCACAGGTAGAGTCCGGGGTAGCCGATGCCGCCGTCTGGCCGGTCGGCCTCGGTCTGCATCCAGTAGAGGAAGCTGAGGGAGAGTTGTCGTGACTCTTCCAGATAACGCTCTGCCTCCTCTTCGGACTTGTCGATGATATTGGACACGAAGTAGTCGTTCTGCGGCCAGACAACCAGGGTCTTCTCGTGTTTCAAGACACCGGGGGCGTAGTGGCCCTTGTAGGCGATGCGTCGCCAGTGCCACAGGCTGTCGCGCTTGTCCTCCATTTTTGACTCTTCCGGGAACAGCACGTAGGTGTCCTGCCACTTGCGGTCGCCCTCGGCGCGGCCGCGAGACCATCGCAGCAACTTGCCCTCCCACGACGGTGTCAGGTCTGGCTCGAAGTCCCTCCAGCGCTCGTACTGCGACGGCTTGTCGATAACGTGTTCGCCATCCGGGTCGTGTCCAATGGCCATGACCCAGCTCAGCGCCTGCACGTTGTCGGGCTCGGCGTCGCCCTCTCGAGCGTTGGGTTCGCCGGTCTCAGCCTGCGACTCAAATCCACTGACGTACTCGACGCCCGCCATGGGCAGCAGGTCGCCGGTTTCGGTGGCATCGAGGATGTAGTCTGCGCCGATGGTGATCTCTTTGCCGGAGTCCATGTCCAACAGAGTGACAGCCTGCACCCGGTCTCCCTGGGCGTCGGCGGCTACGGGCTTGTGTCGCAGGCGTACGTCGAGCAGGCCTGAGGTGCGGGGAAAGGCCAGCATCTGCTCCAGCACCGCCAGGGCCACACGGGGCTCATGACAGAGACGGGAGACGTAGCCGTTGCCGGGGTTCAGATAGGGGTCAGAGCGTGCCGCGTCCGTTAGTGGGTAGTTGTCGCGATAGTACTTCCGGACGCCCTTGCGGTATGCGCGGAACCGGCCCGTGCAGCCGAATCGTTCGATCCAGGAGTGTTCGTCGGGTGGGACGGTCTGGGAGGTGAGCTGACCGCCTATCCAGTCCGTGGGCTCGGTCATGATTACGTGCATGCCCATGCTGGTGGCTGACATGGCCGCCGCGCAGCCTCCGGTGCCAGCGCCGACGATCAAGATGTCTGTGTGGATGTCCGGCGAGCCGGTGTTTGTCGGTAGGAATGACATTACGACCTCCTGTGAAGCGAGACTCGGCGACTATGACTTTGTGATTCTAGGACACCAGACGTAACAGCTCACGGCCCAACGTCATGGTGCTGGTGAATAGGATGACGGCTATCACGCCACGGCGGAAGGTGTTCTCGTCGAGCCTTTTCAGGAGTAGGCCGCTGAGGGTAAAGCCGATCAGCACCGGCACAGCCACGATCAAGGTTAGGACGACCCGTTCCTTCGTGTAAAGGCCGGTGACAGTGTAGCCCACGACGCCGGTGGACATGTTTATCAGGAAGAAGAACGCCATTGAGGCTCGCAACATCTGACTGGACCAGCCGCGTGCAAGCAGGTAGAGGACCATAAGTGGGCCGCCTATACCGAAAGCGGCGATTATCGAGCCAACCACGAACCCCACCAGAGGCCCGACCGCTTTGGATTTTCCAAAGATCGTACCTACGTTGGTGACCACCGCGATCGCTGTGAGCATGATCAGCACCGAGATGCCGATCCGGAGCAGGTTTGGACTTACGGTGCTAAGGACAAAGACGCCGACAGGGGTGCCAGCTAGCCCCGCCGCCGCGATGACGGACATCTCCTTGACGGGCAGAGCGCGCCGCGACTGGTAGAGCACCACCGTGAACACGGCGATACCCATCGCGTTGGAGATGACGACGACTGTGCGCGGGTCCAGTACGAGGAGCATGAATGGGGACGCCGTCATCCCCATGCCGAAGCCCGCTGTGCCGGCAATGATCGACCCGACGAACATCGCCGTGGTCGCGACTACTACCTGTAGTATGTCTGGCAAAGGTGCCGTGCGCCCGCTAGGAGCGCGACCCCCAGATCATTATGGAATGGCCTGGCCGGCCAAGACGCCGGTGCAGCGTTCGCCGTCGACGGCGACCTTCCCGTTGACCAGCACGTATGGAATGCCAGCCGGATGGTTCCGGGGTTCGTCATAAGTCGCTGTGTCGATGATGCGGTCGGGATCGAAGACCACGAGGTCCGCGAAGTAGCCCTTCTCAACCCGGCCACGACCGGTAAGCCCGAATCGTTGCGCAGGGTTGTCGGTGACCCGCTGTATCATCTGCTCAAGTGTGATCTTGCCGTAGCTCCGACGGAGCCGTCCGAGGAAGCGGGGGAAGGTGCCGTAGGCCCGTGGATGTGGGGAGCCGCCGACCTGAATCGAGTCGCTGCCTACCATGTAGTCGGGCCTGGAAAGGAGCTCGATGGCGTCCTGGCTCGTCTGACGCCAGGTGCTTACGCTATCGGGCGGGGTGAGCCAGAAGCCCACCTCCAGGTCCTCCTCGACGAGCATGTGGCACATCGTCTCGCCAAGCCCCATCCCTAGGTCGTTGGCGATATCGGCTACGGACATTCCCTCGTACTCGGGGTGGCGTGGCAGGTGGGATAGGACGGATTCGGCGATGGAACGCTTGCCCATCGACTCCAGGTGCTCGACGATGCGGGCCCTGTCTGCCGGGTCTGACAGGCGATCTAGAATCTCCTCCGGTCCGCCTGCCGAGGCCCAGCTCGGCAGATTGGATACGGCAAAGGTGCTGCCTGTGGGGTACGGGTAAAGCTCTAGGGTGATGTCCACGCCCTCGGCCTTTGCGGCGTCGATGGGCTCCATCAGCTTGGCCACCTGTCCGGCGTTGCCGGCGGCGGTGCGGGTGTGGGAGAAGTGGACCTTGACGCCAGAGCGGCGGCCGATCTCAAGGGCCTCGGGGACGCCGCCGCCACCGAAACCACGCTCCGGATGGACGTCGCGCAGGTGGGTTACGTACACCCCACCGGCATCCTTGACCGGTCCGCAAAGCTCGACGATTTCCTCGGTGGTGCTCCATGCGTGGGGGTGATATGAGAGGCCGGTGGCGAGCCCGACCGCGCCCTGCTCCATGGCCTCCTCCACAAGTCGGAGGGCGTGCTTCATGCGGTCGCCGGTCATCGGCACGTCCTGGAAGCCGCATGTCT
>CAUZNX010000241.1:0-3685 GCA_963580905.1 Dehalococcoidia bacterium
GCATACCCATGCGCGACCGGGGTCCGACGACTGTCTTTCATATAGGAGCTGACCTTCACAATCATGGGTAGACGGCTAATTGATCGCGATACAGGTCGTGACTACACTCGATATATCTGACCTGGTTTTCGTTAGGAAGTCGTGGTCGGCGCACTAGCCATGGGTCTTTTTCAGATAGGTGGGTGGCAACCATGATGAATACTTCGAGGTCGAAGTTGCGGATCCCTGGAGGTCCCTACGATGGGTGCGGCCTGTCATTGGTCGACGGAGTCACGGCGATGGGTCGTGAGGCCACGAACGATATCGTGGTTGAGCAGCCTGTGGTTTCTCGCAAACACGCCATGATTTACTACCGCGACTCGGGCTTTTGGATACAGGATCTGGGCAGCCAGAACGGTACGTATGTCGACGGGCAGAGGGTTGGTCAGCAGCCACGTCCGCTTCAGGACGGCGAGCGAATCCAGCTAGGTAGCGCTGAGACGGGTACTGTATGGGAGTACAGCGAGGTACATGAGGCCGATCTCGGCCTGCAATCCCCGGCTACATTGCAAATCCCGATTGGCCCGTCGGCGGCAACCCAAGCTACTGCGGCACCATTGCCCACCGGCATCCCTGCGCAGCCCGGAATCCCCGCACCGCCTGCTGCACCCGCGCCTGCACAGCAAGGGATCCCCGGATAGTACGGCGATCCACGAGGTACAGAGGGCCAACCCCAGGATAGCTGGTCACCGTGCCGTGCATTCACCAAGAACGAAGACGAGTCCTGGACCTGCAACTATTTTGTGGCTTTCGACACCTCGGGACAGCAGATAGAGGTTAGCCTGGGGACGACTTTCATACCTGGACCGGGCTTCTTGGGGTTCGACATGACGGAGTGGCTCGACGACAACTGCGCTAACTACGTCATCCCTTGAGTCTCGTTCGACCCGACTAGCTGCCCCGCTCGCCAAGCTCCACGTCTGCAATCAGGAACTCGTCGCCGCGGACGTACTCGATTTGGATGGTGTCACCCACCTGGTAGGACCATAGCAGGCTCAGGAATGTCGCCATGTCCGGTGTCGGTATCCCATCAATCATGGTGACGATGTTCCCGATCCTGATTCCCGCCGCGAACGCAGGACCGTCGCTGGCTATCCTTGTGACGATGACTCCCTGATCGACGCTGAGCCGAAACCGCGCAACCCTGGTTGGTGTGACGTCGTCGCCGTCGAAGCCTATTCGCGGGCGGATGACGCGACCAAACTCGATGAGGCTGTCGATGATGGGCTGGGCTGTCGATGCGCTGATGGCGAAGCTGATGCCCTGGGCCTGCCGAAGCGTCGCCTGGTTGATCCCCACGACCTCACCGTTGAGGTTGACCATCGGCCCGCCGCTGTTGCCCGAGTTGATGGCGGCGTCGGTCTGGATCAGGTCGTAGTAGTACCCGGGGAATTGCTCGGTCTGAATTGTGCGCCCGAGGCCGCTGACGATGCCCAGGGTCACAGTGGGAGCTCCCTTGAGGTCGAGGGCATTGCCCATCGTTATCACCCAGTCGCCGACGCGCGTGCCGCCGTTTGCGAACCTTGCGGCCTCTAGTCCCGTGGTGTTGATCTTCAGCACCGCAATGTCGCGAATATCGTCTGCCCCAATGACCACTGCATCGTAGCTTCCGCCGTTTGGAAGGTGGACCTGTATCTGTTCGGCCCCCTGGACTACGTGGTTGTTGGTGACTATGTACCCATCGGCACGCACCACGAAGCCCGATCCCGCAGCCTCTTCGGGGAAGGTCGTAAATACGCCTCGGCGGCTCGACTCTACGGTGATCGAGGCCACCCAGGGGGTGACCTTCTCCACCAGGTCTGCGATGGATGGCAGCGCCTGTACGCCGCCGGCGGGCGCTGGAGCTCCCGACCCTGCTGGTGACGGTGTCGGGGTGGCCACCACCGTGATTACGATGGGCGTAGAGGTTGGTGCAGGGGCCGCTGTAGGTTCGCCTGACGTGAGGCCGCAAGCGGATGCTAGAGCGAGAAGGAGAGAGAGGAACGCAATCTTAATCGACAGGGCGACGACAGGTCTAGGTAGCCCTGGTGGGAGCCACGATGCGTATCCGGACACGCGAGAAACCTGACCAAAGAATTTTGAGGTTATGTTGCCGCTCCCCCAGGCTAGCCGCGTAGGCGGCATATCGGGAAGTTATGAGGGCGCCGAATAGCAAAATGATAGCTGACAGGTATACCCAGGTCAACAAAGCTATCAACGCGCCCACAGAACCATAAACGACGTTGTAGACCGAATAGGTGCGGACATACCAGACGAACCCCAGGTTCGCGCCTGAGAACGCGAAGGATGCGAGGAGGGCGCCAGGCCACACGTCGTTGATGCGTACCTCAGTGTTGGGCAGGTATCGGTAAAGTATCAGGAAGCTCAGGAAGGTCAGACTCGGGAACAGCAGGCTGGATACCAGGTCCCAGATGAAATTTGTGAAATACTCGGACTCCGGGGCGATGACGAAGGAAATCTCCCTCATAACGCCCAGGATTGGAGAGCTAAAGAACACGGCCAGCATGATCATGCCTGCGCCGAGGACGAGCCCGAAGTCGATCATCCGCTCCTTGAGGAACGGACGGGTCCTTCTGATACCCCAGGCGGCGTTTATCCCCTTTCGCATGGCCCCGAAGGCGGCGGTGGCCGCCCACAGGAGACCAAACACACTGGCGATACCGGTGATGGCACGGGCTGAAACGACACCCTGAATCGTCTGGGTGACGTATTCGCTGGAGACCGGCAGGACCTCGGCGATGTCTTCGGCGAGTTGCATGTCCTCGGCCCCCGTGCCGAGGACAAAGCCGAGCACGGATATGACGGCCAGGAACAGAGGGAAGATCGAAAATAGTGTGTAAAAAGAGATCGCGCCAGCCAGGTGAGTGCAGTTTTTCCCCAGGAAATCATTAACTGCATCGACCATGAACATCATAAATCTGATGAATGACATGTTGCGGACTCCGATAGGATACTTAAATGCTACCGAGTGTCCGGCCGGACTGTCAATCGAAATTGGGGTGCGCTTTTCGGGCAATTTCGTGTAGGCCAGGGGAGTTACATTCCGATTGGCCGTGCGGGAGATGCTTGAGGATATATGATGTCTCCGGCACACAAACTCAAGGAGGCGAAATTGCCAAATATTGAAATACTCGGCTCAGGCCGGATCGACGAACGGGAGTCGTCTTTCCCGATGGCCGTACAACTCCCCAACGGCGATCTCCTGTGCTCCTACGGAGTCGGGGGCGGGCCCAGCGCCAGCGGCGGTTCGGACTGGTCTCGGTCTACCGACGGGGGCGGGAGCTGGAACGTCGAGGGCACCATACTGGATGTCACTACGAACCCCGATACGACGAATTTTCTGAAGCTAACGATATCGCCGGACGGCGGTACGGTGTACGCATATGGCCAGCGCTCCTATAGAAGGGTGGGCGAGGCCAAGCAACGCGACGAGCCGGTGTTCTGCACGTCGACTGATGGCGGCCGCACCTGGTCTGAGCCAAGCGCCATCCCCATGCCTTCGGTGCCGCTGGAAATATCCCACGGCTTGCTAGCTACGTCGTCGGGACGGCTGCTTGCTCCGTCCGCGCTGTTTCCGGAGGGGCGTCTCGGGGAGCGGGTGCTGGCGGCGGTCTCGGACGATGGTGGCAAGACCTGGCCGAGCCAC
>CAUZNX010000242.1:0-3684 GCA_963580905.1 Dehalococcoidia bacterium
CTGGAGGGTGCATCCCGCCCCGACCATTTTGTCGGTGTCGCGACGGTTGTCACCAAATTGCTGTCCATCGTCCGTCCCGACACGGCCTACTTTGGACAGAAGGACGCCCAGCAAGGCTTGGTGATATGGCGGCTCAATGCCGACCTGAACCTGGGGGCGCAGATCGTCCTCTGCCCGATAGTGAGGGAGGCGGACGGGCTGGCCCTCAGCAGCCGCAACGCTGGCCTGAGCACCAATGAGCGGCGAGCGGCGACGGTGCTGTACAAGGCACTGTCCGCTGCTGCGAGTATGGAAACCGATAATGCCGAGCAGGTAAGACGGGAAATGCGAGCGGTCATCGAGGCGGAGCCTCTGGCCGCTCTGAACTACGTGAGCGTCGCGAATCCGCAAACCCTGGACGAGCTGGATGTGGTGACGGGGTCGGCCCTGGCGCTCGTGGCCGTTCGGATTGGCAAGACGCGGCTTATAGACAATATGACAATTGGGAGTAGGGCTTGAGAATACTGGTTACGAATGATGACGGGATACACTCAGACGGGTTATGGCAGCTTGCCGAAGCGTTGAGCGCAGTTGGAGAGGTCAGCATCGTTGCGCCGGACCGCGACCAGAGCGGAGTCGCCGCCTCGCTGACACTCACCTCAGTGCTGAGGGTGCAGGAAGTGCCCTCACGCCTGGACGGAGTAGTCGCAAACGCGGTCCAGGGGACGCCGGGTGACTGTGTCATCCTGGCCATAGAAACGATCCTGGATGAGCCGCCAGACCTGGTGGTGTCCGGCGTAAACCGGGGGGCGAACCTCGGCCACGATGTGCTCATCTCCGGTACGGTCGGAGCTGCGGCTCACGGCTATATGAAGGGGTTCACGTCCATCGCCGTATCCGCCAGATATGGGGAGGGCGATGCGCGGTATGAGGTGGCGGCGAGAGCGGCTGCAGCCGTGGCGCGGGCGCTGAAAGAGGCTCCTCTCGATGTGCCGCATCTAATCAACCTCAACGTGCCCGATCTGGACGCCGAGGAGATTAAGGGTGTGGAGCTGACTCGGCCAGGCCCGAGGGCGTTCGTGGAGAGGGTGACGAAGGCTCGTGACGGAACCCGTACACACTACTGGATTGCGGAGGACCGGATTCTCGATATCGCGCCTGCGGGCACCGATCTGGGAGCCATGCGGGACGGCTCAATATCGATATCGAGTCTGGACTTCGGCTTCTCTGAGGGGGAGCAGGCTGCCCCTCTCGATTACCTGGTCGATGCCGTACGGGCAGACCTGGGAATACACAGCAACTCATAAGGGAGGATAGCTTGATATACGAATATCGCGTGTACGAGGCAGTCGCAGGCAAGCTGGACAACGTCCAGGCCCGATTCCGTGACCATACGGTGGCACTTCTAGCGAAACACGGCGCGAAGAACGTCGGCTACTGGACGTCTGAGGTTGGTGACTACAGTGACCGCCTAATCTACATCCTGGCTTTCGAAAGCCTGGAGCAGCGACAGCAGGCCTGGGCGGGCTTCCGCGCTGACCCCGAGTGGCACAAGGTCCGTGACGAGTCGGAGAAGGACGGGCCGATCGTGGCAAGGGTGATGAACACGATCCTCAAGCCGACGGACTACTCGCCCCTCCAATAATGCTGCGCACGCTTCGTCGGGCGTAGCAGGGCATGCCCAACGGCTCGACCTACTACGGCACTAGGTCCTTCTCTTCGAGGAGAGAAGGGACCGGGTTGGGCCTCCTCTCCCTGCGGCAGGGAGAGGATTGAGGTGAGGGTCTTGGTGGCAGCGCCTGACCCTCATTCGAAAACAGGAGATTGACTTGATCTACGAGTACCGCGTATATGAGGCCGCCCCCGGTCGGCTGGATGATGTCGTTGCCGAGGTCCGGGACTGCGTCAAGGGGCTTTTGGAGAAGCATGGCGCTACTAGCATCGGCCACTGGACGTCAGAGGTGGGGGACTATAGCGACCGGTTTATCTATATCATCGCCTTCGATGACATGGCTCAACGCCAGAAGGCTTGGGATGGCTTTCGCGCAGACCCAGAGTGGCACAGGGTCTATGAGGCATCCCTGGCGAAGGGTGCGCCCGTGGTCAGGGTAACGAACACGTTCCTCAAACCCACGGACTACTCGCCCCTCCAATAGGTGCTGCGCACGCTTAGTTGGGCGGGGCAGGGTATGCCCGTTGGCTCGCCCACTATGCCGATAACTTCCCCCTCATCCCTTCCGCAAGATCAGGACAGGCTCTAGCCTTCTCCCCTGACCCCTTCGGCAAACCTGCTCCACTAGACGCCTATGTTGGCCGAACGCGCCAGGAGGCCCATGCGGTCCTGGGGTGTGAGGTATGGCTGTACCTGCTCTATGAAGTCGGCCATCGATTCCTCGACTGTCGCGCTGGTCGTATCCAGTATGAATTTCCCAGGGATCAGCGATCTGTCGAACTCTTCGCGGAATCGTCGGGACACCATCTCGATGTCCTTCTCGGGCACGACACCCGGGGCGTGGGGGTTGGCCTTCATGCGCTCCCGAATCACGTCTGGCGAAGCTTCGAGCAACACCAAGGCCGACTGCGGGACGTTGGCTGCAAGCCGCTTTTCGATGTGGGACGCGACTACACGCCGGTCGCCGGGCTCCCCATCGCCGCCGTAGCCGTAGTAAAGAGGACCGTAGACGAGGTCTTCGATGTGGTATCCGACCACTACGGCTGGATCCTCGGTCAGAGATGAAGGCGTGTGGTAGTAGAGGGCGTAGCGCATGAGCAGTTCGGCCACGGCTGGGCTCGCTTGTTGCACCTGCCCCTTTTCCTCCTCGGTAAGCAGTGTCAGGTTGGTCTCATGAGGGGGGTGCCCGGAGATGTGGGGCATCTTCCAGTGGTCGTGAAGCATCAGTTTCCGGCCCAGGGTGTCGACGGACCAGTCGTAGATAGCGTTCCCGAGGGTCGTCGTCCCGGTGTACTCGCAGCCGATTACCGCGATTCTCATTGATTTCCTCCGACTGCAAGGGCCTTGTGGGCAAGCATTCTCATCCGATCCGTGTCGGTGAAGAACGGTTGTAGTTGGGCCACGAGTTGATTCAGGGTTTCCGCGGGCGTGGAGTCGCTCGTGTCCAGTTCAATATTCTTGGCGAACAGGGACGCTTCGGCCTGTGCTTCGAAGGACTCCAAGACTGCGTCAATGTCGTCGTGTTTGAGGACGCCATAGGGACGCCGTTCGTCGCGCATGCGCTTTGCAATGACCTTCTCGGACGCCTTCAGGTAGACGAACACAGTCTCCGGCGCACGCTTGAGAAACTGCTCTTCAACGTATCGTGCGTACCTGGCACGAGGTCCGCCCTGGGGCTCGTCCTGGCCGCCGTAGTCGAAATAGAGGGGACCGTAGACGGTATCGTCGAGGTGGAACCCGGCCAGTATCTGGTCGGTGTACTCCCCTGCGTCGCCGAAATGCATGACCAGACTCTGGCGCTGGAGCATCTCCTTCAACTTCGAGCTCAGGCCGAGCATGGTCTGTCTGTCGTCGTCGTTGAGGCTGGGAGAGGGCCCGGAGCGGTAGCACTCGATGTCGGGAAATTTCCAATGGTCGTGTACAGGGAATTCTCCACCGATGATGGAGCCGGCCCAGGCGCTGATCCCGGTCGCCAGCGTTGTGGTACCGGAGTACTCGATGCCGCAGATTATGAGTCTCACATCGTCTCCTAT
>CAUZNX010000243.1:0-3683 GCA_963580905.1 Dehalococcoidia bacterium
CGAAGCAATCCTATACAAGAACCTCGCAACCCTACGCTTCGACGTACCCCTCACCGAGACCCTCGACGACCTAGAGTGGCAAGGCGCACACCGCGCCGACTACGAAACCCTCTGCGACGACCTGGGCTTCACCACCATCCGCTCCCTACCCCACCGCTGGTCAGGCGAGTAACCTGCCAGCCAGCCAAACTGCAACCACGCCACAGGCATCAAACACAACACCCCCAAAATGTCACCCTGAGCGTCCGCGAAGGGTCTGGGGCGGGTAGGTCCCACTCCCCCCCTATGTACTCACTACCTCGACCTTTCCAATCCAGTACATGCGTGCTAATATAGGGAGGTGCCCAACAACAACACGCCAACCTCCAAACCACGGAAATGAGACAAAATGCGACAGAATGTGACACTTACCCCACCCCCTCCTCAATCTCCGGGGGCGCACCACAAACCCAACCCGCTCACTCCGTGAAAAATACATGCTCCAGCTCGACCATCGACTCATCGGGTAGCGCCCCA
This sequence comes from Dehalococcoidia bacterium, assembly GCA_963580905.1. Taxonomy (GTDB): domain Bacteria; phylum Chloroflexota; class Dehalococcoidia; order Lucifugimonadales; family CAJWER01; genus CAJWER01. The sequence goes on from CAUZNX010000243.1 coordinate 517, forward strand.
GGCGGCACCTCGAAATAGGACGCCATCATCTCCTGCCAGCGCGCATTGACATCCTCGCCGTCCATCCCAGCCAGCGACGCCTCCAGGCTCTCCTCTGCCTCGAAATAGCCGAACAGCAGGCCATCACCGGCCATGAACAGCGAGTAATTGTGCCATCCGGTTCGCGATAGGGCCTCCAGCATCTCCGGCCAAACCGCCTCGTGATGCTTCTTGTACTCGTCCAGCATGTCCTCTCGTACCTTGAGCATGAAACCAGTTCGTTTGATGTCGCAGCCTCCCTTTCCCTGCAGCCTCGCAGGTGATTCGACCACATGGTAGGTCGGTCGAGAGGCCACGGCAAATGATCCAGATGGCGAGGGTGATATCATGACGACCAGACACAAACTGACCCAACGGAGACGCTACATTACCGACCAGCAGCCAGACCTGATCATTCGCGCAGGCAGAGTCTTTTGCGCAGACACCGGCCTCGACGGCCCCGGCGCGGTAGCGGTGCGCGGAGACCGTATCGTCGCCTCGGGACCAAACGTCTCCGGCCCGGCGAAGCAGACACTCGATTTCCCAGATGGCACGCTTCTGCCAGGCCTCGTGGACCTCCACGCCCACCCCGGACCCGAAACATGGCGGTTCGCCGTCGACGCCGATACCAACATGCTTGCCCGTGGCTCAACAACCGTGCTCTCCCAGGGCGACGCCGGATCGGCAACCTGGTCTTACTACCGTGATGAGATCATTGGCCGGGCCAAGACACGTATACGGTTGGCCATGAGCGCCTCAGTCCTCGGCGAGTACCTCGATCGCGGGTGCGTCATCCATCTGGAAGAGGTGGACGTGGACAGGTGTGTCGCGGCCATGGAAGAGGGGGGCGACCTTATCTGGGGGGTTGCCATTCTGCTGACAGCAAAGGCAACTGGAAACAACGACCCGCGAGAGATCATGAGGCGCACCGTAGAGATCGCCGAGCGCACCGGCAAGCCCATCATCTACGGTCTGCGGCGGGAGCCTTCCGACTGGCCACTCGCCGAACAGCTAGCAATGCTAAGGTCCGGCGACATCTTCACGTACTGCTTCCATGACGATGCCGAGAGCATCGTGTCCGACGGCCGGATCGTCGATAGCGTCTGGGAAGCGCGAGAGCGCGGCATCCTGTTCGACTCGGGCTTCGGCATAGGCGGCCCTGACCTGGGCATCGCAGAGGCAGCCATCAAAGACGGATTCCTACCCGACACCGTCTCCACCGACGTCCACAACCGCCACCGGGGCTACAGCCCACCCCACGACATGCCCAGCACCCTGGCCCGCATCATATCCGTCGGCATGCCGGAGGCCGAAGCCTTCAAGCGCGCCACCCTCCGCCCAGCCGAAATCCTTGGCCTGGACGGCGAGATCGGAACACTAGCCCCAGGAGCCTGCGCAGACCTAACCATCCTGAGCAACAGCCCAAAACCCATGCTCCTGGCCAACTCAGAAAACGGCGGACACCACGGCCCCAACTTGGAGCCCACCCTCACAGTCCGCGGAGGCGAGGTCGTCTCAACCTAGCGCCTGGACACTCATACAATCGAAACTAGACCGTCAGGGGCATACGAAAGTTCCACACTTCGCCCTTGAGTACGGGAAACGTCGGCGGCGAAACACATGACCGCGCTCAAATAGCCGGCTAGGGAATTTTGATCCGGCAAGTAGCCGGAATCTTCCATCATCGTTCCCAGTAGCAGGGCGTGCTTCCGGTCACCGCCGCCGTGGCCTGACCCGTCTTCGCTGGCGTCGTATGAGGTAGTTTGACCGGTCAGATTATCATGTAGGAAGACGGTCTTCTCGTGAAGACTGCCCCAAATCCTACCCTTGGTGCCGACAGCGTGGAAATTGCGGCCGGCCTTCGGGCCAGTCGTGCCGTAATTGAGCATGAAGTTGGCGACCGCCCCGTTCTCATATTTGATGGACACGCTCTGAACGTCCACCGTGTCCTTGTCGATGTTGTATATGCAGCGATCGTCTTCCCGCACAAATTCGTGGAGAATCTCCTCTCTCCTGTCCTCGTGGGACGAAAATTTCGGCTTTTTGTAGTACTGGCACGTGGCAGCAAGGCGGCAGTCGTCGCAAACGTCGGGCAGCGACTGGTCGGGGGCGAACATCGTGGAGGAGCCGTAGGAGTGGAGCGACAGCGGTCTGCAACCCATAATCCAGTTCAGGATGTCCATGTCGTGGCAGGACTTCTCCAGCAGTGAGCCTCCGCTCGTCGCGCTGTTGCGTCTCCAATCGCTCCGATATATCACCGACGTGTTGCCCAATCCCACAAGCTCGTCGGCCTGGATAGACACAATCTGCCCAATGGCGCCGGATGAGACCAGTTCGTGGATTTTCGAATAGAACGGGGTCGACCGGAGCACAAAACCGAGGAGCACCCGTCCCCCGGTGGTCCGCTCGGCATCAATGATTCGCTCACAGTCTTCTTGCGTTGTTGCGAGAGGCTTTTCCAGCGCGATTGGCACACCAAGCTCAAGGCATGCCACAGCCTGGTCGGCATGAAGGTAGTTCGGAGTGCATATAACCAGACCGTCGAGCCGATCCGTCGCGTTCAGCATTTCGCGCCAGTCATCGAATTCGGGGGTACTCGTCGCCAGGCCGGTTCGTGCGATCAGAGTCTTCCTGTGCGCCTCGTTCGGATCGGCCAGGCCCACGATCTCGATGTCATCTGAATCCCGGTACACGTCGGCATAGACCTGGCTTCGTCCGCCAGTCCCGATAAAAGCGACTTTGTGCATCTTGTGATTAGTCCTTTGATCAGCCTTCTATTGCTCAGGGCCGTTGACATTGAAGACCGGCGCACCAGCGCCCACTCGAAACAGCACAACCGTCGACTCCGTAGAGCCCGGGTTGGTCTCGCGGTGAACGGTGTGGGAGGGAATGCGAACGAAGTCCCCTGCCCCTCCTTCGACACCGTCGCCGCCGCCGGGACCAAATTCGAACCGAGCCAGCCCCTCGACGATGTAGGCGTACGACTCGTAGTCACCGTGGTGGTGCCAGCCCGAGGCCGTACCAGGCGCCACACGGACGGTGCCCGTCCATATTCCGTCACCGGAAAAGGCCTGCGCCCGGACCATTCCCGGCGTCCCGTCCGCCTCCGCCATGTCGCCGGAGACAACAAGTTTCAGTGGTTCCATCAG
>CAUZNX010000244.1:0-3669 GCA_963580905.1 Dehalococcoidia bacterium
GAGCGCTGCAGTCAAGTTCCGTAGTGGGTGTGGAACCTAGGAGCCAGTCTATACAGGGGTTTGGGTCCCAGGCGGGATTCGAACCCGCGACATGCTGCTTAGAAGGTCTCCGGGCCTGAGCGCTGCACTTACGTAGCTGCAGCCTCTCCAGAACCTGTCCAGTTATCGTCTGGTAGAACGACCCTCAGAGAAGGGTCTCGGGGAATCGCATCACACCGGCCTGGTCCCGGATGTAGAGGAGACGCTGGGCATCATGTTGGCCTAGTAGACCGGCTCCGATATTTCCGGTGGACTCAGGACAATGGCAAGGTTCGCCAGTCTGAGATTCTCCATCTGAGCCGTTGTCGCCATGGTATCATCCACGAGACGGCAAGGCTGCGCTCAGAGGTAGCCAGGTCACCGGACGGCTGGAGGCTTGACCAAAGTGCCTACACCCCTGTTCAAGTCGATACCACTAACTAGCGAAGACTATTTCCGCGCGGTCGTGCTGTACGGCAGGAATGTCGCCAGCTACAAATTCGCGTTGGCCGAAGCGCTCATCAGTATCGCCCAGGACGGCAAGAGTTCAGCTACGCTGGCGGAACTCGCCATACCGTTCTCTGACGCACTATGCAGGCATCTGGCCGCCCAGGACAAGCAGACCACTTCGCGCACCAGTTCGTTCCTAGACACACTGAGGCGTTTCAACCGAGGCGAAATAGAACTCGACGAAAGGCTAAACTCCACCGTGCGGCTGGGTTTCGTGAATGTGATTGATGCATTCCACGTGGTAGGGTCGGGCGAACTACCCGTCCGTCTGTTCCATGATGACCGCCAATCAGCCCAACCTGGTATCAGATTGACCGACGCACTCTTGGAGATGGCGGAAGGGTTCACGCTGGACGATCTTTCAAAGGAGAACGAGGGTCTGATGACGGTTGCCGTCGACCCGAAGTTAGAAGAATTCTTCATCACTGATAGCAAGGACCGACGTAGAAGCGTGACCGGTGCTAGAAACGCTCTCAATGGTTATCAGAGAGGCAGGTGCTTCTACTGCAGCAACGATATCTACCTGGAGGACTGGAGCCTACTGGCACAAAGGGGCGAGGTCGACCACTTTTTCCCTCATGTCTTGCAGAGGAGGAAGGATATCGGCGTAAACCTCGACCAAGTTTGGAACCTCGTACTGGCCTGTAACAGGTGCAACGGTGCTGCTGGAAAGGGAGATTCTTGCCCGAACCGTTCCTTAGTCGAGCGCTTGCACCTTCGCAACGAGCATCTTGTCGGAAGCCATCACCCGTTGAGAGAGTCGATTATCGCCAACACGGGGAGTACGGCTTCCGCCAGGATAAAGTTCCTGCATGACTGATACGAGGTGGCGAAACGTTCACTCATTCACAGTTGGAGACCTGAAGAGGCTTCTCCGGGCGCTTGAGACGTCTCATGGGAGACTCAGGTCCACGCTCTATGACCGGGCAGAAGATTCGCGAGGTCCGGGATGCTTAGGCGTGGCTGGTAGTAGCTAGGGCTACTGGGCGTCGCGAGCGAATAGCATGGACGCTCTACGTAAGGTAGAGGACCTTGAGTTTCGACGATATGGGCCGGGGGCCGAAGGTGGTCGATAGGCTCAGCGGCCTCGAAAGGGCGCTGTCGGTCGACTCAGTATCGGAGGGGCGTGGCCCAGCATCCACTCCAGGGTGATGGCGTTGAATTCGCCGGGTTGCTCGACGTTGTGCAGGTGTCCTCCGCCCGCGAACTCCACCAGCCGCGCACCGGGTATCGCCTCGGCTACTGCGCGACCGTACATCGGCGGTATAGCGGTGTCGAAGCTGCCGACGGTCACCAGGGTTGGGGCAGTAATGGCCCCGAGCCGGTCCAGCGAGTCGTGCCCCAGGTTGGCCCGGTACTGCTGCGCCAGAATCTCACGCGACGGCGCGGCCCTCAGGATCGACTCGATGCGGCGCTCGACCTTCTCGGGCGAGAAGAACATGTACTCCGGGGTCAGGAACCACAACACGTTGATATTGTAAAAATCCCTGAGCTCCATCTTCTCGATGAGGGCAATCTGCGCCCTAAACTTCCGTGCGGCATATCCGTCTCCCCGGCCCCAGGTGCCGTGTAGCTGAAGCGTCTCGACTAGCTCCGGTCGGGCCAGTGTCAGCTCCTGGGCTATGCACGAGCCGAGGGACAGGCCAGATACGTGAGCGCTGCCAATTCTCAGGCCGTCCAGCAGACCGGCTGCGTCCTCGGCCATGGCCTTCACCGACAGGTCACCCGAAGGGGCCGTTGACTTGCCCGCCCCTCGGTTGTCGAAGAGGATGCATTCGAAGTGAGGTGAATAGGCCCTGATCTGCCGCTGCCAGGCCGTATGGTCGAGGCCAGTGCCCATGATTAGCAACAGCGGCGGACCCGCTCCAACACGCTTGTAGTAGAGCTCAGCCCCTGAGGGCACAGTCACATGCGGCATAGCGTTTTCGTCAAGCGTCGGTTACGCCGTTGCGGCTGATCGCATCGGCGTACCACTTGCCAGATCTCTTGACCGTTCGCTTCTGGGATGTGTGGTCCACGTTGGTTACGCCAAAGCGAACGTCGTAGCCGTAGGCCCACTCGAAGTTGTCCAAGAGCGTCCACAGAAAATAGCCCTGGAGATTGGCGCCGTCGGCGATGGCGCGGTGCGCTGCGGCGAGATGGACGCGGATGTAGTCGAGTCGGGCATCGTCCGCGACCACACCGTCGGAGTCAGGGTGATCGTCGAACGCCGCACCGTTCTCGGTGATGAACATCTTCGGATTACCGTACTCGGTCTGCACGGACCGCAGCGCATCATAGAGCCCTTCAGGGCTGATCTGCCAGCCGAGATCTGTGTGTGGGACCGGCTGACGTATGACTTTGGAATGGAGTGCGCCCTGTCCAGGCTTATGGGCGACGACCTGGGGGAAGTAGTAGTTCACGCCCAGGAAGTCGATGGGCGTGCTGATCTCGTCCAGGTCGCTGGGGCCAATATTCGGCCAGGCTTCGCCGAACCAGTCCATAACTTCGGCTGGGTACTCGCCCTTGAATATCGGGTCCATGAACAGGCGGTTGTAGTAGGCGTCGGTGCGCACAGCGCAGGCGATGTCATCCTCGGAATCGGTGGCGGCCTGCTGGGGATGCAGGTTCAGCGCGATGCCGATCTCGCCGTCTGCACCTGACGCCCTGAAGGCTTGCACCGCCCGTCCATGGGCGACGAGCTGGTTGTGCGCGACCCTAAGGGCAGCCCAAATGTCTCGCATACCGGGGGCGTGCTGGCCGAAGACGTGCCCACGATCCATGACTACGCTGGGCTCGTTGAGGGTGATCCAGTTCTTGACCCTGTCACCCAGGCGCGTGAACATGATGGACGCATATTCGGTGAACCAATCCGCCATCGCGGGGTTGGTCCAGCCGCCCAGGTCTTGCAGATCGCTGGGCAGGTCCCAGTGGTACAGAGTCACATATGGCGTAATGTCCGCTTCGAGGAGGGCGTCGACCAGGCGGTCGTAGAAGTCGAGACCCGCCTCGTTGATGCGTCCTCTGCCCTCAGGTAGCACCCGCGGCCAAGCGGTGGACATGCGATAGCCCTGGATGCCCAGGCTCTTCATCAGCGCGATGTCCTCCGGGTACCGGCGATAGTGTTCGCAGGCCAGGTCCCCGTTGTGCCCACCACGGATG
>CAUZNX010000245.1:0-3665 GCA_963580905.1 Dehalococcoidia bacterium
TATATCCGCCAGTCCTGCGACGGCTTCGCCGCAAAATAGCGTCGGTTGATCGACAGACGCTGCTAACTCTTCGGGGCTCTCGACCCGCAGATTGCTTGCGGCGGCTTCCCCCAGGCCTACGTCAAAGGTGGCAGCGTAAACCGTTGACCGGCTCGCGCCTAACGCCGCGCACACCGGCAGTCCGAGACCGAGGTACGGGCTAGCCTCCACTTCAAGCGTGCCGATGCCCACCAGCGGGATACCGCGACCCACGGCGAGCGCCTTTGCCACGCTGATCCCAACGCGCAAAGCGCTGAACCCACCCGGCCCGCGTACGACGAACACGGCCTCGATGGCATCCATTTCCACACCGGCATGTTCCATCACGAGCCGCACCGCTGGAACCAGTTCCACGGAGTGGTTTTGCGCCGACCGCCAGGAATACTCGGCTATCATCTCGCCTTGCGATGAAAGTGCCACGGAGGCGTATCGAGTAGCCGTGTCGATGCTGATTTCCATAGATGCGTCCCTAGCTTCCCGCGCTGGTAGAGGCCTGGCCGGGTGCTTGCCGGGGCGTGCCAACGGCGGAGATTTCTTGCATGTAGCGAGTGTAGCCGGATCCACTGGCCTCGATTACCAGGCTGCGAGTCTCATCTCCTGTCCGAAGCAACTTGACCGTCAAGTGCTCGGCTGGGAACTGTTCTAGGGCCCTCTCCGCCCACTCCACGACGCACAGCCCATCGCCGTCCAATATCTCGTCCAGGCCCAGCTCAAAGGTGTCTTCGGGTTTGCTAATCCTGTAAAGGTCCACATGGTACAGAGTCAGTCTGGCCGGGTACTGCGAAATCAGCACGAAGGTGGGGCTGCTGGCATAGTCGTCGCTGCCGAGGCCTCGTAGGATGCCCTGGGTCAGCGTCGTCTTACCTGCGCCCAGTTCGCCCTGGAGCAGGATTATGTCCCCCGCCTGCGCGGCGCGTCCCATTGCCGCGCCAACACGGCGAGTCTCGTCGGCGCCGGACGTAGTGAGTGTAATCTGAGTCGTCAAGGCCTCATGCTCCGGAGGACAGCCAGCCACGGCGGGCTTACCCTTCATGTAAACTTTGGCGGGGGCCAGTGTATTATAGGTCAACATGAGGACAAGATAATTGCGCGCGTTAATCGTTTCAGATGTTCACAGTAATTTGGAGGCCCTGGAGAGCGTCGTTGAGGACGCCAAAACCCATGGCGGATTCGACGAGATCTGGTCTCTAGGCGACCTCGTGGGTTACGGTCCGGACCCCAGGGCGTGTATCGTGCTGCTGCGGCTCCACGAGGTACGGGCTGTCGCCGGCAACCATGATCTGGCGGCGTTTGGTCGCCTAAGCCTGGAGTCTTTCAACGATTACGCCGCTGCAGCGGCCCGGTGGACCGCCGAACAGATATCCACCGAAGACGCGGACTGGTTGGCGAGCCTGCCGCTCAGGATCGAGGTCGAGGATTTTACGATGGTCCACGGCAGCCCCAGGGATCCTGTGTGGGAGTATGTCGTTTCGGTCCCTGTTGCCGCAGTTAGCTTCCAGCACTTCACCACCATGAGATGCCTGGTTGGCCACTCGCACGTCCCATTTCTCTGTGTGACGGGGCAGGACGGCCCAAAGTTTCTCGAATTTCGGCTGGACGACCCGGTCCCGCTTGGTGACGAGCGAATGATCGTCAATCCCGGGGGTGTTGGTCAGCCACGAGACGGCGATCCCAGGGCGAGCTATGCCGTGTACGATTCCGATGATGGCACGGTGGCCCACTTCCGGGCGGAGTACGACATCCAAACTACTCAGAACAAGATGGAAGAGTACGGGTTGCCCAAGTACCTGGCGGACCGGCTGTCCGAGGGTAGATAGCCGGCCCAAAGGTACTTATTCCGTCCCTAGTATTCCTCGTCTTCGTCGGGGTAGTCTTCGTCTAATTCCTGGGGCTGATCGGCAGCCACGTGTGGGACCAGGGCACTGCTTCGGTTCGGCTTGTTTTTTCGCTTGGGCAAACTTGCGATTGCTTCTGCGGTGCTGACGATTTCGTCCGGCGCGGCGAGGTCCATCACCAGCCCGGCAATGCCCACGTTCCGGAGGGCGGCAATGTCGTCGCCGGTGATCGCCTCTGAGACGGCCATGATGTAGGGAAGATCGAGCAGCCCACGCACCCGACTGATCGCTAGGAGCGCCCCGACGGTTAGGGGCAGGTCAAGTTCGTTCGGGGTATACAATACGGCATCGATAGGAATTCCAGCGATGCTGCGGGCCGTGTCCTCATCCAGATGGTCACCGACGGTAACTATCTTGCCTAGGTCCTCAATATCAAGGAGTGCAGCCGAGGTTCCCTCGGCGTCAAAAACTATGAAGTCACATCCCGCCTCGGCCAGGTGGCGAGCCTGATCGGCGCTGACCGCCCCGCCGCGAACGCCCCACAGTCCGTCCTTCAGCTTGGAGCCGGCCTTGTCGAGGGTTTTCTCGTCCTTGTCGGTAGATGTCAGCAGGACCGCATCAACTGTCTCTACAGCGGCTTTGGCCTTGGTGAGGCCCGAAGGTGCGGTCGTGCCGGCGATAGCCAGCGCGTTGGCCGAGCGCCGCTCCCTATTTCTTATGCCAAATCCCATAGGCTCTGGGGCCTGCTCATCCACCTTCGACAGCATATCTATGAACTTGCTCAATCGCCACCTCTATGTAATATTCAGGCATCGCACTATCGAATGAGCCACGCGGGCTCGTATAGTCGATTCTAATTCAACGCGTCACTTCCCATCAAGTCAAAAGTACCGTTTGTGGTCTGCGTCACAACACAGGAGGAATCTTGGAAACCAGGCAGTTCAAGGGCCAAAGTTTGCGATATCGGGTGGTCGAACCTGACGGATATAGACAAGGCGACAGCTATCCGATGGTCATATTGCTGCACGGCTACGGGTCGCATATGGGAGATCTGGCCGGATTGGTACAACTGCTCGATACCAGTGGGTACATATACGTGTTCCCCAATGCGCCAACACGGATCGAGCTCGCGCCGGGGATGGTCGGGTATGCGTGGAGTGTCCCGGTGGGCGAGGGTTTCGATGACGACGGTGCCTCAGAGGAGCAACTTCAGGGCTGCGTAGCAGATGTCATGGACGAATACGGAGTGGAGGCCGGTAACGTTGTCCTGGGTGGCTTTTCGCAGGGGGGTATGATGACATTTCGGCACGGGTTGCCACGACCGGATACCTTCCGAGGACTCGTGGCGCTGAGCGCGCAGATCCCGGGACGAGGCGATATGCGAGAACGGCTGCCAGAGGCACGTGACCAGCCTATCTTCATATCCCATGGCACGTCCGACTCGATGATTCCGGTTAAGGCCGCCCAACTAGCCCGCCAGTTTCTGGAGACCAATGGATACGACCCTGAGTACCACGAGTACGACATGGATCACGAGATCACACCAGATGTCATGGCTGACCTGCGCAGATGGCTAGGGGAGACGCTACCGCCCAAAAAGTCGTGATGATCCAGGCCGGAAAGACTATGGAGCGAGTTTGGCCGCAACGCCGGATTTTGTGAGGAAGTCGAAATCGCAACCTTTGTCGGCCTGCATGATGTGCTGCTCGAATAGCCAGCCATAGCCGCGAGACCGACGGACCTCTGTTGGAGGTGCTGCGGCCAGTCTATTCTTGATTTCGATCTCGTCCA
>CAUZNX010000246.1:0-3626 GCA_963580905.1 Dehalococcoidia bacterium
CGGCGGTATCGCGCGGGAGAGCAGGTTAACCAGAATCGTACTGGCGCCGACGATTGCCCCGAATATCGCGAGTGAGGCTGTGAAGCGTACGCGCTCCCAGTCCGTGCCCGTGGGGCCGAGGGATTGTGTGGATGTTTGCGTGTTGGCGATGGTGGCCATTTAGCGTCCCTCTCCTGTCCCTATGGAGAGCGTGCAATCCTGTTCGAAGCTGCAGTCGAGCAGCCAGTCTGGATGGTCGTAGCCATAGATCAGGTTGAAGTGAAAAGGCTCGGGCTCTATCGGGTAGTAGCCCGATGCCAAAAGACGAGTCCCTACCCCTGTCGTTGAGCAGCTTCCGCCGAAGGAGCCGCACGAGGTGATCAACTTCCACTCAGGTGGATTGAGCACCGGCTCGATGTCTCCAATACTCGACAGGTCGATCTGTCCGACGAGTTGATCGAATGTCCTTTTTAGAGAAGAGCTGGCTACCTCTTCTATGACTGTTTCAGGAAGGCTGTCAACGAAGGCTACGAAGTCGGCCTGCATTATTGCCGGGCCAAGATCTGCCATCGTGTCCTTCACGAATTGCAGGACCCGGGGTTCCGACGGCACACCTGTGAACCATGCGCCGGGTCCGATTGCGCCGGTCATCCGGTTGGTTATGGTGCGGACCTTCCAGCCATCCTCGTCCACCATTTCGATGACGAACGGGAATACCGTGCCTGATTCGGTTTCAAGGGTGCCTTTCAGCCCCATGGCGCCATTGTCCGGTAGTTTCCGATGCCACACGGGTAGCAGCTCAAAGCTCAGCGGACCGATCTCATCCAGTTCGGTGGCGAAGCGCGATGAGTCTTGCTCCTCTTGGAACCGTGTCGAGGTAAGGGCGTAGGACTGCGCGGCATCGGTTTTGCCCAGCGTTTCGAGGAACGCGTCGGCGGAGGCTGCGCCATCTGCTGTAGACACTATGAGCCACAGGAACACCGAGGCAAAGAACACTACTATGGTGAGCAGTGTCACGCTGATGCCGATGCCGGTGAACTTGGCTATGCGTAAGTAGTCGCGTGTAGACTCTTGGTAGTATGCAACCATTGTTCTGGGTGACCGGTGCAGGAGTGGCCTTGACCCTCCTGCATCCAGTCTTTTTCTCCGATTATCTGGTTATCGTCTTCGACCGCGCCGAGCGGCTGGGTTTCGGACCCGGTCCAATATCGCTTTCACTGGCTCGCCTCGAACTGCCTCCACGTCCTCGTGGTACTTGAGCAGGATGCCCAAGTTGTCGTCGATCACAGACGGCTCTAACTCTTTCTGGTCCAGGGCCACGAGCGCCGCTGTCCAATCCAGGGTCTCGGCGACGCCGGCGACCTTGTATAGCTCGGTCGAGCGGAGTTCCTGCACGAAGGATGTGACCTGCTCGGCAAGTTTGCGAGACGTCTCCGGAACCTTCGTCGTGACTATCTGGAGCTCCTTGCGGAAATCGGGATACTCGATCCAGAAGTACAGGCAGCACCTCTTGAGCGCGTCATGCACCTCTCGTGTACGGTTTGATGTAATTATCACGATGGGCGGTTGCTCTGCGCGGACCGTACCCAGCTCGGGGATGGTTACCTGATAGTATGATAGCAGTTCCAGCAGGAACCCCTCGAACTCCTCGTCTGCCCGGTCAATCTCGTCTATGAGTAGGACAGGCGGGCGCTCCCGCGAGTTGTCTATGGCCTGGAGAAGTGGTCGCTCTATCAGGAACCGGTAGCTGAATAGCTCATCGGCACTTGTGTTGCCGTCCCCATTGTTGGCTGCCTCGCGAAGTCGGATCTCTAGAAGCTGGCGCGCGTAGTTCCATTCGTAGACGGCATGGGAGGCGTCGAGCCCTTCATAGCACTGTAGACGGATCAGGTCGGTGCCTAGGGTGGAGGCCAGCACCTTGGCGGCCTCTTGGACGGCGCGCACGATGTTGACGTAGCTGGTGCACCTGCACATGTTGCCTTCAAGTCCGTGGCGGATCTCTTCGGGTGTTGGGGTCGGGTTGACCCTCAGGAGCTCGTGGGCTGCGATTATCATGCCTGGGGTGCAGAAGCCGCACTGTAGGCCGTGTTTGTTCCAGAAGGCTTCCTGCAGCGGGTGTAGTCCGCCCTTGGGCGCCAGTCCCTCTATTGTCGTGATGGATGCGCCGTCGGCCTGTACTGCGAGGGCGGTGCATGACTTCACTGCCACGCCGTCCATGATGATTGTGCACGAACCGCACTGGCTGGTGTCGCAGCCTACCTTTGCGCCGGTCAGCCCTATGGTGTCCCGGATGAAGTGGACGAGGAGCTGTCGGGGCTCGACGTCCTTGTTGTGTACTTTGCCGTTGACTGTGATCTCCACTGATACCTTCACGAGTAGCACCTCCTGGAGCGCTGGCCTTTTGGGCCGAATCACGGGGCTGGCGTCGGCTGGCCAGCTTACTGAATTGGCTGCAAATGTTAGGTAGGTAGGCGGCGGTGTCAACAAAGTGAAAAGTGTCACAGTCTAGCTTTGGTGTGGGTTCTTCTGATGGGTCTACGATGGGTCGTCGATAGGAGGCTCTGCGCCCTCCCCACCGCTCCAAGAAAAGAAAGTGGATATTTGTAGGGACACCCTCACGCACCCGGCAGATGGGCTTCGCCACTATGCATACCCCATTTGGGCAGTGCGCGAGCTTTGAGTCAGGGTTCAGGTCTTGAGCATTTGGGTGGTAGAGGTGAGGCTTCCCAACCCTTTCCCTATCGATGTGAGGGGAATTACCGGTCAGTCGGCCCTTCGGAGGGCTCGGGGCAGGCGTCTGGGCTTCTACGAGTAGCGCGCTGGGCGGCGGACCCACGGTCGAGGGGCAAAAGAGGGTGGGTCGCAGACCCGCCCCTACGAGTAGCACGCTGGGTGGCGGACTCACGGTCGAGGGGCAAAAGAGGGCGGGTCACAGACACGCCTCCACGTGTAGCCGGTGGATGAGAGAAGATCTGAACTGCAATAACTAGCCTCCGGCCCATGATGCGCTCCGGTTGAAACGGCGAAATTGTGCTGGTATCCTTCTCACCCAAGCTAGCCATTTATGGCGACGGCTTGTGATTTGCAAATTTGTCTGGGAGGGGATCAGAGATGGCAGATAACGAGGAGAGGGCTGAGGCCGAAGAGGCTGAGATTGCCTCTCATTGGCAAGAAGAGGAGTGGATACACCCATCCGAGGGTTTTGTCGCCCAGGCGAATATGGCGGACGAAACGGTTCTAGAGCGCTTTGGGCAGGACAAGTTCCCGGAGTCCTTCCGTGAGTATGGGGACCTCCTGGATTGGGATGAGCCCTGGCATACGACGCTCGACTCGTCGAACCCTCCGTTCTGGAACTGGTTCGTGGGAGGCAAGCTCAACGCTTCCTATAACTGCGTCGACCGGCACCTTGAAAAGAACCGTAACAAGGCGGCCTTCATATTCGTCCCCGAGGACGAGGGTGAGGTTGACCAGGTAATCACCTATCAGGACCTCTATGTCCGCGTGAACGAGTTCGCGGCGTTGCTGCAAGACTTCTGTGGGCTCAAGGCGGGTGACCGCGTGACGCTTCACATGCCGATGACACCGGAGTTGCCGGTGGTGATGCTGGCCTGCGCGAGGATTGGCGTCATCCATTCTCAGGTCTTTGG
>CAUZNX010000247.1:0-3625 GCA_963580905.1 Dehalococcoidia bacterium
ACCCAGCCATGAGCCTCTACCGCAAGGCGGGTTTTCGGGAGGTGGGCCGCTCCAACCTCGGCAAGTACGAGGTGGTGTGGTTTGAGCTGGCACGATAGGCCGCCAGCTATCAGCTAAGGGGTTCGAGGCCGAATAGGGTCCTTCTCGAATGGTTCGTACGCGATGTCGAGGTGCGGCGTCCCGATCCTGGAGTGATTGCTGTATCGCGACTCCAGGAGGGCTTCCAGCGCGCCGGTTGCCAGTAGCGTCCGCTCAACAGGGTATTGCGGCTCGCCTGTCAGGAACATCTCTTGCACGTTCAGGCCGAGGTAGCTGAAGGGCTGATGCCCGTCGGCACTGGGGTTTAGGCCTGTCGATACGACCCTACCGTTCGCGCGCGCAGCATATCCGAATCCGCGCAAATGGCCTGGGAGCAGCAATACCGCTGCGCGGAGCCCGTCCGCATAATCCAGTAGAAAGACTACTGGATTTGTGCAGTTGTTTTCCATGCGACCCGAAGCCTTGGGTTGGCCGCGATCTACGGCCGCTTCCGCCAGTTCCAGAGACCAACTGCCATTGCGGCCTGCTGCCCAAACCGCATCGCCCTCCAGACACTGCACCGCGACGATACCGGTCTCACCCTCACCGCGGCGCTCCACCATGCACTGCAGAGCCTCCAGCGCGTGGAAGCCGTAGGAGTCGAGACCGGTGACGTAGGAGTTGATGTAGCCCACAGACACGGCGTCTGTGATCGTTGCGCCGATCTCGTGCTCGAGCTCCGGGGAGCGTTCTACGACGGGCAGCGATGACCCGGCCATGAATGGCACGCCCAACTCCTGGGCTCGGGTGTACATCCACATGGCGTCCTGCCAGTTGAAGGCCAGATGCTTGTCGCTGAAAACGGGAACGGAACGGCCTGAGTTGGCGAACACTCCGCAGATCTGCTCGAAGAAGTGACGACGAGGGTACAGCCGCTGCTCCTTTTCGTTCCGGGCGTAGTCTCCGTGCTCGCCAATCAGGAGAACGCCGTCCACGGCAAGCTTTCCGTCCTGCCAGTCTGCGGCGGTCGGCCAGTGGGCTTGACTGGGAGGCACGAGGGTTAATGCGCCGCGGATGCTTGGGTACACGGTGACGCCGTGGGATTGGGCCGCTGCCATGCCAACATCGGAGCCGTGTATCTGGTCCATGTACATGGACACCAGGTCTATGCTGGGGCTGACAAGGCCGTCGGCAGTAGGGAAGCCGTCCAGGAACTTGGATGCGATTAGGTCGGCGTGCGAGCCCTGGAAATAGGTGGTGACGATCGCGGCAATCTTCTTGCGTTCGGCCATATTGCTCGCTGTACGTGGAGGTACATTCTTCCTAAGCTTAGCGTTATTCATAATTCAGGATGTGGTCAGCGTCCCCCGACGATAGGACGCAGGTCGATTAGTCGGTTAACGATGTGGTCTGGCTCGCCGAGGCCTGCCGGGTACGACTTCCCCCGGCTCATCCACGCAGTCTGCATCCCAAAACGCTTGGCTCCGTCAATGTCGTTGGTGGGGTTGTCGCCCACGAACAGAACGTTTGACGGCGTTTCGAGCTCTAGTTGGACAAGCTAGTCCTCGAAGATGCGAGTGTCAGGTTTCTTATAACCTACCTCTTGTGAAACGATAATGAACTCGGCCCTAAAATCTAGGCCGGCCACTTTGCACTTAGAACGCTGATTTGAGCTGCCATTGGTCACGATGCCCGAAGGAATGCCTTTATCGATCAGGCCGTCCAAGAATGCGTTGGTTTGCGAGGCAGGCGTTGTCATGCTCGCCATTGTTGACCGGTACCAGGTAGTCAACGTCTCAGATGTCTTGCCACAGTCCGGCCACTCTGCCAACCACCGTGTGAACATCTCCTTTTTATCGCTATAGCCGTCCTCGTCCCAGAGAAGCAGTAATTCGACAACACGATCTAGCGAGGCAGTAGCAGCGACGGACGGATGCTCCAGATAAAAGGCCTCCGCAGTCTTTGTGAACGTGGCCTCCCGGTCAACCAGGGTGTTGTCTAGGTCGAACAGAATCGCGTTGATTGGCATCGTGCTGATAGGCTTGACCATGCCGATTTTCCTTGCCGTAATTCGTAAGATAGACAAACAGGTAGATCGGGTTAGCTGCTCATATTCGGGAAGGGTCAATGTCGGCCGACCTCCGGCCAGTATTCTGGTGGAGGCCGACCCATGAGTCGAAACGTTGGAGCCTACAACAGGCCCCTGGCGCTAAACGAAGCGTGCCGAAGCCATACTCGCAACTGCGATTACCACTAAGACAGTTGCGATGCGGCTGTATCGCACTAGGCGGCCGCCGAGTTGCTGCATCGCAGCGATCTGGTCGGGAGTTGGGGGGCCTTCCATCGACGCGCCGAGCGCTGACAACTTCTTGACCGTCATGGCCGTCATGCTACCGAAGCCCATGGCGATGATGGAAACGACGAAGCCCAGGCCTATCGCCCAGCCCCAACCATCACCCTCAACAAACCAGTTTTCGACGGGCCTGACTCGAAATGCCAGTGTGATACCCGCTATGACCGTTATGGTTCCCGCGCCCAGCATTATCGGTCCGGCTATCCTGCCGATGGTCGCCATGACCGGTTTATGAATGGCCGGGCCGAGCGCTCGGACCTGTGGTTCGAGGATGAAAGAAAGAAACACCGCCGATCCAACCCAGAACGAGCCGGTGACAATGTGAACAATTCTGAGAATTATGAACTCGAAATCTGGGTCCATGGGGGCTGCCTCCCTTTGATGTGAGCGATATTATACCCGACGGCCCACGACCTGCGTGTGTTTAGTGCAACTATGTTACGCGTCCGCAGTGAACGCCTTCTTGCGCTCTGCATTCCGCTTCAGCGCACGCCCTATGGACTCGTACACATCGACGGCGTCTACCTAGGGCACAAACATCCGCTCGGCACTGGCAGGGTCCGCTACTTGGTAGCTGGATCCGTCCGCCTTCCGCGCCAGGTATCCGGCGTCCACGAGCAGCCGCCGTAGCGTGACGTGGTCGAGGTCGGCGGACGTGTAGATATCCACCAGCCAGTAGGCTAGCTTGTCCCCGAGCTCACGCTCCGTGTAGCTCCGCTCACGGTCAAGTGTGAGCACGATGCTTTTCAGGAGGATGTGCCGGTCTCGCGGTTTTCGTGGGAGGCCAGCCACGCCGCTCTGCAGGCACAACTCTGCCATTCGCTCCTCGAACTGCTCGACGGTAATTGTGTCAATGATTTTCCTCAATGCTGCGTCCGGTCAAAGCCCATAGTTACCCAAGAAAAAGAAAATAATAGATATTATCTGAGGGACACCCTCAGGCTCCCGGCAGATGGGCTGCTCCCCTCTGCACACCCTGCCGAAAACCGGCGTCCGGGCGTTGCTCGCCGGCACCGATTCTGGTTCCCAAGGCGCGAATCCGTGATGGCCCCACGCCATGCCCTCTAACAAGGCCCCAGACCCCAACCCCTAGCCCCCAGCCCCCAGCCCCAGCACCCTTGCTGCAGTGCCTCCCATGATCATTTCGTTGTCATGGGGGCTTAGGAACTCGCAGTACTTCTCTATCCATTGCCGCGACTGGCTGTAGGTGCAGAATCGGTTCTGGAACGGCATGTCAGTGCCCCACATGAGGTG
>CAUZNX010000248.1:0-3621 GCA_963580905.1 Dehalococcoidia bacterium
GTGATTTCGGTCGTCGGGGACACGTAGGTAGCCGTGGAGACGCGCAGCGATATGACCTTGTCGGACCGCGTCCTCGTCTATGTCCATCACCTCAGCATCTCGCACCCCAGTCGATTCGTCCTCTAGTAATCTTCGGGCGACTCTGCCGGCGTCGCGAGGCGTCGTGGCGTAGACGCCTGAGTGGATTTTGACGCCTGCAGGGATACCCAGCACGGTCATGGAGCGACCGATGGCGTCGTGAATGTCCTTTGCGGTTCCGTCTCCCCCACAAAATAACAGGAGGTCCGTACCCGCTTCCTGCATCTGGAGAGCGGCGGCTTGTGTGTCGTTTGGAGTCGTGGCGCCGCTGACTATCTTTCCAATGACGATGGGCCGGAAACCCGCCTGCGTAGCCTCATCCTCGCCCATCTCATTGGGGAACGTAATGATCTGTAGGCGATCTGAAATCGGGAGCAGCATCCTCAATGCCTCGATGGCACGCGTCGGCGACTCCGGTACGGCGCCCAGTTCTCGCGCACGATCCAAAGCCTCAGGGCCGTCGCTGCCCTTGAGGCCAACGCGACCGCCCATGCCGGCCACGGGATTCACTATTAGGCCCAGCTTCTTCATCAAGACTCCCTGAGTAATTTGGGCCGTAAAGGGCATGTCTGACACCTGACCGCTAACCTCGGTTTGAGACGGTGATCGATCTCGTTGCGCACCGCCACTGGTTTCACTCTATCTCCTGAATAGGTGCAAGGGTCAGAGACGCTCTCCACTACCAGCGTCTTCGTCGGAATTGTATCATCGGTAGGGTGTGGACTCGGGACCGCGCTTGGGCGTAGAATCACTCCCCAACCGACCATGAATAGCTACACACGTGAACTACAGTACGACACGATCATCGTTGGCGCGGGCTCCGCTGGGGCAGTGCTGGCCGCCCGTCTCACCGAGGATCCGGATCACACGGTCCTGCTCTTGGAGGTAGGGCCTGACTATCCGGCTCTCGAAGATCTGCCCGACGAGGTCAAATACAACTATCGCCAACCACCGCGACCGAGTGCAGGCTACGCATCGCCTCACTTCTGGTGGTATATAGCGCGGTACACCGACCAATCACCGCCCGGCATCGTCCCCAGGGGAAGGGTGGTCGGTGGATCGAGCGCGATAAATGCCGCGATATTCCTGAGAGGCGTTCCCGAGGACTACGACTCCTGGACGCCGTGGGACGACAACGATCGCTGGAACTACCAGCAGCTCCTCCCATATTTTCGGATGGTCGAGACGGACACAGATTTCGACGGCGATTTCCACGGCACCGATGGCCCAATTGTCGTTCGCCGGTTTGGGCGAACCGAGATGAACCCGGATCAGGTCGGATTCTACGACGCTGCTCTCAATATGGGGTTCGCGGACTGTCCCGACCACAACTCCCCTGGCACCACCGGCGTGGGTCCAACCCCCATGAATGACCCCGGCGGCATAAGGTGGAGTACGTCGATGGGCTACCTCGACCCAGTTCGGCAGCGCCCGAACCTGACCATAGTAGGCGATTGCCTCGTGCACCGAGTGCTCTTCGAGGGAGGCCGAGCTGTGGGCGTTGCTGCGGAGGTCGGAGGTGACGTGTTCACAGTCTCCGGCGACGAGATCATTCTGAGCGCAGGTGCAATAGGCTCGCCCCACCTTTTACTCCGGTCCGGTGTCGGGCCTGCCAGCCAGTTGGAATCGGCTGGAGTGCCAGTTGTGCTTGACCTGCCGGGTGTGGGGGAAAACCTGCGGGATCATCCACAGGTGCACGTGACCTGGCGAACAAGGGACGACTTCGTGCAACCTCAGGGTCTTCCGACAATTCAAACGACATTGCGTTATACGGCCCAGGACTCTCATCTGGTCAACGACATGCTTATCCATCCCGCTTCGAGGGGCCGGTTACGCCGAAATCCAAGTCTCAACCTCGATAGCGATCGTGGGCTACTGATGGTTGTGTGTCTAGATCTTGCGACCAGCGCAGGGACGATTCGTCTGCGCTCAGATGATCCGCACGTTCAGCCAAGTATCAACTACGACTACCTGCGCAGTGAGTTCGACCGCTCCCGCATGCGCGAGGGTGTTCGGATCTGCCTGGAGCTAGCCGAGCACGAGAGTTGGAAATCCCTTGTGACAGAGAGAGTGGTTCCAGACGACTCGGCCTTGGAGTCCGACGACGCCCTCGATAGGTGGTTATTGCGCTGGGCACAGACGAGCCACCATTCGTCGGGCACATGTAAGATGGGACCCGAGACCGATCCAATGTCTGTTGTAGATCCGACGGGCCGCGTTTATGGAATCGACGGCCTGAGGGTTGTGGACGCGTCAATCATGCCCGACTGCACCAGGGCCAACACCAATGCCACTTCGATCATGATCGGCGAGAGAGTTTCGGACCTGATTCGCGAGGGGCGATAGTAAATATTTGAGGAGCCACATGACAAATGCTAGTGCGACATTCACTCTGAGCGCCTTTGGAGACGAGATCGACGACGACGTGGAGACGCAGCTTGAAGTGCTTGATGAGCTAGGCATCGGCTGGCTGGAACTTCGCAAGGCATGGGGCACCAACGTCCTGGACCTCGATGATAGCCAGGTAGCCAGTCTGCGAGACATGTGCAACCGTCATTCCATCAAAGTCAGCTGTATTGGCAGTCCCGTGGGCAAATCACCCATCGAAGAGCCGCTTGAGACGGTGCTGTCTGATCTGTCGCGGATTCTTGATATCGCAGCAGCGCTGGGTACAGGCCGAGTGCGTGTCTTTTCCTTTTATCCCCCGAAGGACGCTAACTCGGCAGACTATGTAGATGGATCCATTTCCAGGCTGACGGAGATGGCCAACATGGCCGCAGCCCGTGGGATACTTCTCTTGCTGGAGAACGAAGGTGGGCTGGTCGGAGACACGCCGGAACGATGCCTAGCGTTACTGGAGGGAGTCGACGATCCCGGCCTCAGCTTCGTCTGGGACACGGGCAACTTTCCTCATTCAGGGGTATCGCAGGCCTTCGACCGTGGCTGGCCGCTCCTGAGGGATCGGGTTGCTTGCGTCCAAGTGAAAGACGCGCTTGTCGCGGACAAGACGATTACCGTGGCGGGGGATGGCGATGGCCAGATCCCGGAGCTGCTGGTGGCCTTGCGCGAAAACGGCTACGGTGGATTTCTGGCGCTTGAGCCTCACCTGAAGGTCGCCGGGCAACGAGGCGGCTTTTCGGGACCGGACGGCATGCGTCGCGCGGCTGAGGCTCTTCGCGGCCTGATGGCCACCGCTGGGTGCGAAGAGGCTGCCACCCCGAGGACGTAGTAACCTCACGGACCTTGGTTGCGTTATACTAGGGTGCCCTCTCAACAATGGAACAGCGTCTGTGATAACGGTAACCAACCTCGAAAAATCCTATGGTCCTGTCAAGGCTGTCAGCGGCGTCTCCTTTCATGTGGGGGCCGGTGAAGTAGTCGGACTCCTCGGCCCCAATGGGGCGGGCAAGACTACTTTGATGAAGATGCTGACAGGCTTCCTACAAGCCGATTCTGGCACTGTGACTATCGACGGCCTTGATGTCGTCGATGAAACACTAGAGGTCCAGAAGAGGATCGGCTACCTGCTTGAGAACGCGCCTC
>CAUZNX010000249.1:0-3601 GCA_963580905.1 Dehalococcoidia bacterium
AATCGTGACGCTAGGAAGCGACGTAAATGACGGCTGTGCAACAATGGTCGAGCCAGAAACCCCTGCCAGGGAGCACAAAGCCACTTCCGTCCGGGCCAGGGCAGCAAGGGACCTCAATCCGGCTATAGAACTATGAGGGAGCAAGAGCATGGCAGGCACAAATTCGGCCATTACCGACGAGCAGGCAGCCTTAATCGAGGCCGCCCCGCTGTTCTTCGTAAGCACCGTCGACCCAGGCATGAAAGCCACTGCGGACGGCATCGGACCGATTAACCTGTCTCCAAAGGGTGGAACGCCGCTACACGTATTGGATCCGAACCGTGTGGCCTATCTCGACTACAAGGGAAGCGGTGACGAGACCGCCAGACATACCCAGGCCGGCGGGCCAATCACGGTGATGGTCTGCTCATTCGAAGAAGACAACTGCGCCATCGTCCGGCTCTACGGCACAGCGAAAATCACGCCGCTGGAGGGGTCGCCGTTAACCGAATTCCTTCGAGAAAAGCCCGCCGGGGAATTGAAGCTGCCGGAGAGGCAGGTCGTTGAGATCGAGGTCGAGCACACGGTCACCAGTTGCGGCTACGGCGTCCCAGTGATGCCATTCGCACGAGAACGCACCGTCGGCGACCGCGGACGCAGGTTCAAGGAGAAACGCTGACCGCAAGGCACAGGGTCGGACCAAGACCCCTAACAGTGGCATTGCCTGCCCATATGATCTTCCCATCCAATCGATAATAGCCAACAGCAGCACCATCATCGTGGTGCGGTTCAGACGGCCCGCGGCAGCCATGTTTCATAGAATCGCTGCCAGTTCCGGTACATGATGTTCGATACGTCCTTCTCACTGTACCCTCTTCGCTCAAGGACGCCGATTAGCTTCTGATAGTCGCGGGCCGAGTCGATGCCATGTGGCGCACCGCTCCAACCAACCCCGCCACCGAGGTCAGTGCCCAGGGCTGCATGCAGCGAGTTCCCTGCGAGCTGACATACATAGTCCATATGATCCGCGACATCTTCCAGAGTCACCTCTTCCCTCGCATAGGTCGGTAGCCGCTCCGGGATATTCTGCCAGTCAATGCCGGGCCGGTATAGCATAAACGCGTCGAGGGACGTACCGATGACACCGCCACGCTCGATTACTCGGTTTAAAAGCTCGTCCGGAAATTGCCGCTCTCCGGGCACCAGCGTTCTACAATTCTGATGGCTCGCCAACACCGGGCCCTGAAAGATGTCCATGGCCTGCCGTACCGATTCATCCGACGTATGGGTGACATCCAGGATCATGCCAAGAGAGTCCATCTCTTGAAGCAGATCCTTGGCCGGCGAAAACAGGCCGCCCTTCGTCCCGGCGGACGTCCCGTGCGAATATGTGCTCACTCCGTAATGGGAGAGACTGACGACTCTGACTCCAACCTCCCACCACTCTCGCACCTGATCAGGCCAAAGGATCGCATCTGCTCCTTCTATGCCCAGTATCATTCCTACGGGAAGATTAGAGTAGTCGTCGATATCCGACCATTCCTTCATGTGCGCGGTCAACTGTGCGGTGTCCTTGATGATCCGGGCTTCGCCTCTCCTATCTAGAATTTGATAGTAAGCAGCCTGCCCCCTGGCCATGGCGTAGGCGATATCGCCCGTTCGATAGCCCCACAATGGGCTGCCCGGACGGTAAATCCTCGCCGAGAGCTTGGCTACGACTACCGCAACTCCACCCCGCCGGAACTCGGGAAGCGACACGACGGCCTCGGTGTCCGGAACGCCTGGCACCCAGTTACGGCCAGATGCTGGTGCAGCCCGGATCTCGTCCAACGGGAGCGTCAGATCCCGATCACGCTCCATCGCTCCAATCATGAATGCGCAATCACCGTCGATTATCAGCATAGTGATCACCTTCTGAGCTCAAACTTGGTTTACAGGGAGGTCGCGGAACCGTTGGGTGAAGGAGCATCGCGGATACCAAATTCGACATCGTCATGAACGGAGAGCCCAAGAACTACGGTGCGGTGTTGGGGCGGATGTCGTGGAACCGCAGGTACTGCTCACACTTCTAAGAGACACCCGTTGCCGCCTCTGCCCTCATGATCGTCAGTGACATCACTAGTCGTTTCATTTGCCCCTCCTTAGTTTTGTCCGCCAATGCTAATCATACGATCCGAAACTGTCAACGATGAATCCCAAGCATCAACCCGTTGCAAATACCACCCCACACTCCTCGCCCACACCCAGATCCCTCGCCACCTGTCGCCCAGAGCCTGAACTTCACCGCTGCCTCGGCTATACTGCCCCCAGAGGCATGGTTATTCTCACTGGGATGAGACATAGGGTTCTAGTCGCGGGGGTATGCACGCTGTTGGTGCTGGCTCTATCCGCATGCGGCGGTACACCGGAGCCTGCCCCTGCAGTTGGCTTCACGCCCGAGCCAACCCAAAACATCGAGGCCACCGCAGAGGCCACGGTGGAGGCTAAGGCACAGGCCACGGCAAAAGCTCGGGTAGAGGCTACTGCGAGAGTTGCGCCTACAGCCACACCCGCACCACCTGTGCCGACATCAACACACACACCGACACCCTCGGCAACGGCGACTCCAATGCCTACTGCCACGCCATCGCCTACAGCGACTCCAACGCCTACGGCCACACCAATGCCTACAGCCACACCAACGCCCACGGCCACGCCAGTACCGACTGCCACGCCAACGCCTACGGCCACGCCTACTACCTCACCGAAACAGTACGCCGCGCCGCCGGAGATGATGATCGATCCCGACAGAAGCTACACCGCCACCTTCAAGATGCAGAAAGGTGGCGAGTTCACCATCGAGCTTTACCCTAAGGAAGCCCCCGTCACCGTTAACAGCTTCGTCTTCCTCGCCAGGGAAGGCTACTACGATGGCATCACCTTCCACCGCGTCATTGAAGGCGTTTTGGCTCAGGGTGGGGATCCCAAGGGGACCGGTAGAGGAGGACCTGGTTATACGTTCGACAACGAGGTGAGGCCATTCCGTAGGCACGATACGCCAGGCGCCGTTTCCATGGCAAACGCGGGTGTGCGGGACGGCAAAGGAACAAACGGTAGCCAGTTCTTCATCACATCCATCCCAATTCCCTCCCTAGACGGATATACCATCGACGGGAGAGCAAAGGACTGCGCAATTAATTCGTGCCACACGGTTTTCGGACGTGTGATAGCAGGGATGAACGTCGTCAATGGATTATCGCCAAGAGACCCAACCACTGCCACTAAGCCGGGTGATATCATCAGCACCATAACGATTGTGGAAGTGGCTGCCACGCCCACCCCTACGCCATGACCCGTCTCTGGAACAGACCGTAGAAGAGGCGATTTAGGAAAATGGCGGCAAAATGTCGGCAAAACATACTTCTAGGTCATGTCAAGGGGCTCCGGGGAATTACCCGGAGCCCCTAGTTAATGCGATGCATCGCTTGGCTGCCCGGCCAGGATTCGAACCTGGGTCAAAGGATTCAAAGTCCTTTGTGTTGCCACTACACCACCGGGCATTGCGATACCAGATCGACGGCCGGTCAGACCACTCCGTCGTCTGGCAGTGGATCCTCCGGCAGCGCGTCGCCTCGTAGCTGCC
>CAUZNX010000250.1:0-3593 GCA_963580905.1 Dehalococcoidia bacterium
TCATCGAAGGGTTCATTACTGTCGGCGATACCGTGCGATAGTCAATTCAATGATATTGACGAGGGAGGAGAATTGTCAACCGAAAACGGTGCCTAGACTAGACCGGTATCGTCTGTCCGGAGGGGGGCTTGGGAGCCGATCATGTGGTATATTTGGAGGCGTTGCCCCTGTAGCTCAGCGGATAGAGCACCGGCCTCCGGAGCCGGGTGCGTGGGTTCGAGTCCCACCGGGGGCACCACATCTACCATCGGGGTCCGAACGGCCTCCCCCAGCAGCCCACCGGAATGGGCAGCACCAGCCCCGCCCCCTAAGCGTGCGCAGCACCAGTACCCTAGAACCAGTTAGTTTTGTCTACTACGTTCCTCAAGGGTCTGCCCTCGTCGAATCTCACGCAATTGTCCATGAATAGCTCTGTGCGCCTCTCGTCCAGGTTTGGTCCAGACGCCGCAGCGACGTGGGGCGTGATTATCATCCCGGGGGCCGTCCACAGTGGGTGGGCAGGCGGTAGCGGCTCCGTCTCGAAGACATCCAGGGCCGCCCCGGCTATCTCGCTGCCTCGGAGGGCCGCGTCGAGGTCGTCCAGCTTTATCGTTGCGCCTCGGCCAATGTTGATGAGGTACGCGTTAGAGTTCATGGCGCGAAACTGATCGGCCCCCATCATCCCTTGCGTCGAAGGCGTCTCCGGGACCGTCATGACCACGAAGTTTGCCCTGGGTAGTAGCGCATCGAGGGCCTCGGGAGGGTGCAGCTCGGAGACGCTGGGTGGCGGATCGGTGATACGGGCGTCGACGCCGAGCACAGTGATCCCGAACTCGGCGCACAGGCGGGCTGTCTCGCCGCCGATGCCTCCCACGCCCACGATTAGGGCCGTTGAGTCGGGGAGATACACCGGTATCGGGCGCGGGTCCCACTCACCGGCTTGCTGGCTGCGGAAGTAGCCGGGCAGGTCCCTGGCAAATGAGAGCAGGAAGGCCATGATGTGGGCGCTGAGGTAGTCGTTGTAGATGCCGCGCACGTTGGTCACGACGACGTCGCTGTCGATCAAGGCCTGGTGATAGTAGCCTGCGCTGGGGCCAGCCTGTGGACACGAAATCCATTTTAGGTTTCCGGCCCGTTCGAACAGCTCCGGTACGATATTGCCAAAGGCGGCGTCCGCCTCGCCGATGAGCTCCATCGCCTCACCGGCGGAGTGGGTCACATTGACCTGGATGTCCGGTATGAGGTTTTGGAGTTGGCGGGGCCAGTCTTCTCCCCCGTGGATGTTCGATTGCCCCGGCTCGCCCGGCGTGTATACCAGCAGGTTGAATCCCAACGTGTCATCCTCCGCTTCTGGTTTGCGCCAGGCCCAGGGTACACCAACGCCGCAGACCTACGCCTCCCATTAGTGATGACGTAGGTCATAAGGGGCATCGTCTGGAGTGGTGAAGGGGGCTGTGGTACGATTTTAGGGCGGCTTGGGAGAGGCGCAGGCGTAGTGACTGGCGATACGATGGTCTACAACGGACCACAATGGTCACCACCCAGCCTTTCCACCGCATTGTTGTCAGCGCGCCCCTGTAGCTCAGGCGGATAGAGCATCGGTTTCCTAAACCGAGTGCCCGGGTTCGAGTCCCGGCGGG
Source organism: Dehalococcoidia bacterium (assembly GCA_963580905.1). Lineage (GTDB taxonomy): Bacteria > Chloroflexota > Dehalococcoidia > Lucifugimonadales > CAJWER01 > CAJWER01. The sequence continues at coordinate 1,620 of CAUZNX010000250.1, forward strand.
GGCACTTTTCTTTTGCGGCGCATCGTATACTGGGCTCCTGGATATCGGGAGCCCTCCCCATTTGCGGATTTCGGGCACATCTGTCGAACGTCGATATTTGTGATGCTCTAAACACTGCGCCCCGCTATTCCCATCAGTCCCCTGTGTAGCGGAAAAGCGGTGCTGCTGGAGTTCATATGACTCGGGGTTTGGCTACCAGGTTGTTAAGAACGTGCCTTCTCGCGTTGGCGATCGCGGCTACGGGGGTGGCACTGTCGGCTTGCGCGGGTGAGCAGGGTGTGCGTGGCCCACAAGGTCTGACGGGCGAGGCTGGTGCCCAGGGCGCAACTGGTCAGCAAGGGCAGCCTGGTCCAGGGGCCCAGTTGCCCGAGCCTTCAATCGAGATTGCAGCCGCGACAAGGTCGTTCTCCCAAATCGTTGAAGAGAGCTTGCAGTCTGTTGTGGCGATACGGACTCCGGCGGGTACTGGATCTGGTTTTTTCTTCAGAGATGAGCTCATCCTTACTAATGCCCATGTCGTCGGACACTTCAATAAGGTGACGATCAATGTGAGAGGGGGAGGTTGTGATGGGCGGTGTGACTATAGCCCGATTGGCTCTGTAGTAGGAGTCGACGACGTGCTAGACCTGGCCGTGATCTCCGTATCGCGGACATCGCGGCGTCCGGCGCTAATATTCGGCGACTCCCAGCAGCTTGATTTGGCAGAAGAAATCATCGCCCTTGGCTATCCGGTGGCCACTATTCTAGGGTTCAACCTGACTGTGACGAAGGGCATAGTTTCTTCGGCATTTACGTTGGAAGGGGCTAGCTATCTCTTGACAGATGCGCCCCTGAATCCAGGGAACAGCGGAGGCCCCTTGCTCAATAGCGCAGGAGAGGTGATCGGCATCTCAACAGGCAATGTGCAGGACCCGAGGTCCGGACTGAAATTTGACGGCATGGGTGTCGCGATCCCGTCCAATAGCATCAGGGAGCGATTGCCTTCGCTGCTGGAGTGATCGAGGGAAGTTCTTCGGCGAAGAGACCTCCTAAGACCATTTTGGTCTGCCCTCCAGTCCCACCAGGCGGCTATTTGAGATCCTGGTCGATTTCATTCAGTCCGATCTGGGGTGGGTGTTTTACTGACCGACGGCTGTCCCTGGCTATCCACCGCCGCGTTGATGTACGGCAATGGGGTGCTGTCACTCCCTGAAGAGGTATGTCCTCCCCCTACTTGCTCGGATGTGCCAACGGTATCGTAGTAATTGTTAGTGTTGGTCGCTTGCGGCGGTATCGGGGGATTCATCGCAGGCAGGCCAGCACTCTCTCCGTCAGTGCCTCCCGAGCAGCATATTACTCGGGAGGCACTGACACGTATATTGCATACGCTCCCTGGGCGTACGTACCACCCGACGCACGCTCACTGTCGGCTTCTCCTCTGCCCTGTTCATACCCCGCCCATTTGCGCCTTGACGGTCGCTCGCGCTTTCGTCTAGCCTATAGTCTAATTCGACTAATCGAATTAAAGCGTAGCTAATGGAGGGTGCTGTGGACAGAGAATTGCTGCTGCTGGGGCTGCTGATGGAGGGGAGGATGCACGGCTACCGGCTGAACGAGTACATCTCAGATGTGATGGGTCTTGCCGCGGGCGTCAAGAAGTCGTCGGCCTACTACACGCTGGATCGTCTGGAGAGAGACGGCTATGTCTCGCAGGAGGTCGAGCAAGAGGGCAAGCGGCCTCCACGTCGCGTCTACGAGATAAAGGAGACGGGCAGAGCGCAATTTTTTGCACTGCTCCGATCACAGCTGGGCGGTTATACCCAGACCTACTACTCGGACGATGCAGGGGTGGCGTTCATGGACTATTTACCTCCAGCCGAGGTGGCAGTGTTGCTGTCGCAGAAGCGAGAGCGAGTCATGGGCGTTATGGAGCAGTTCCGGGCGCTTCCAGATCAAGGCCAAGCCTGGCGGCATGTTGTGGAGCACGATTTAGCC
>CAUZNX010000251.1:0-3580 GCA_963580905.1 Dehalococcoidia bacterium
ACGGTTAGGTAGCATTCGGAACCGCCTACGACCTTCCCGTAGGTCGCCTAGTTAGGTAGGGGAAGCCATGACCACGACGAACCTTGCGGACGTCCTCCGAACCCATGCTGCAACAATCCCCGACAAGACAGCCCTTATCCAAGACGACCGCATTGTTTCCTTCGGCGAACTTCACGACCGTTCCAACCGGGTAGCTACTGGTCTGACCAGCGAGGGAATCGGCCATGGTGACCACATTGGCTTCCTCGACAAGAACAGCATCGAGTTCTTCGACTTTCTCTTTGGAGCTGCCAAGATCGGCGCAGTCCACGCGGGAATCAACTGGCGTCTGACTCCATCTGAGATGGAATATGTCATCAACGACGCCGGGAGCAAGTTGCTCGTAGTCGGCCAAGAGTACGTTCCGGCGCTTGAAGAGATCGAGGACCGGCTGGTGACGGTTGAGCGAATCCTCGTCATCGGCGGGCATGAACGACACGAGGATTTCGACAATTGGCGTGACCGCCATGCTGCTGAAGATCCGGGCGGTGGTGCGATTGAAAGTGACACTGTGTTCCTCCTCTACTCCTCGGGCACGACCGGTTTCCCCAAAGGCATCCTCGTCCCCAACGATGGATTCTTCCGCCTGGTACACCACGGCACCAAGGCTTGGAAATTCGACCGTGACAGCGTCAACCTGGTGAACTTACCGATGTTCCACATCGGAGGTGTCGGTTGGTCAGGTCTGGGAATGATTAACGGCAACACGTCCGTCATCGTCCGCGATAACGAACCCGCCCTCCTCGTGGATGTGATGTCAAAGCGTGGTGTCACCAATGCATTCCTCGTTCCGGTCCTCCTCCAGTTCATGACTGACGTGCCCGGCGTGGCGGAAGCCGACTGGAGCGCCCTCCGACTTCTTTTGTATGGCGGCGCGCCGATATCCGAAAGCGTGTTGCGCACTTCAATCTCTGTGTTCGGTTGCGAGTTCGCCGGCTCGTACGGACTCACCGAGTCGACAAACGGAGTCACAACCCTCTCTTGGAAGGATCATGATCTAGACGGCCCGAACACCCATCGTTTACTGTCGATTGGACTCCCCCATCCCAACGTGGAGCTCAAGATCGTCGACCCCGTGTCCTTTTCCGACCTTCCCCCCGGAGAGGTTGGAGAGATCTGGATCAAGAGCGACCAGGTGATGAAGAGCTACTGGAATAACCCGGAAGCCACCAAGGAAACACTTCGCGCCGACGGCTGGCTCCGTACGGGTGACGCCGGCTCCGTTGACGAAGACGGCTATGCCTACATTCAGGACAGGATCAAAGACATGATCATCTCTGGCGGGGAGAATATCTACCCCGCTGAATTGGAGAATGCACTGATGGAGCATCCGGACGTTTCCGATGTCGCTGTGATCGGTGTTCCGCATGAAATCTGGGGGGAGACACCCAAGGCTCTCGTCGTGCTGGTCAAAAACGCCACAGCCTCCCCCGACCACCTTCTTGAGCACTGCCGATCGCTTATCGCTAGTTACAAATGCCCGAAGTCAGTTGAATTCAGAGACGTGATTCCCCGAAATGCATCTGGAAAGATCCTGAAGAACGAGTTACGGGCTCCCTACTGGGAGCAGCTAGACCGAAAGGTCTAGTCGACAAGATCTCAGACAAGTGGATCAGATTTCATATCCGAAGGAGACCAAAAAGAATGGGCAAGAAGTTAAAACAGTGATCACCGGTTCACAAACAGTAGACAGGGCGTTGAGTCTTCTCGAATGTTTTTCAGCCGAGCGGCCTTCGCTCTACCTTTACGATCTCAGCCGGCAAACCGGACTGACTACCCCGACCACACATCGTCTTCTCAAGGCCCTCGAGTCCCGCGAATTTGTCTCCTTCGACCCTGCCTCGAAGCTTTACACCCTCGGCCCTGCAATAGTTCGCCTGGCGTCAATCGTGATTAAGAACTCGGACATCCAAACGGTCGTGTTTCCATGGCTCGAACGCCTTCGCCTCCTAACAGGAGAGACGGCCGCTCTACATTGGCTCGTTGAACACCACCGAGTATGTGTTCTCGAATTCGAGAGCCGGCATCCCATGCGGATGATCTCGGGAACCGGTAAACGTTACAGCCTCTTGCGTGGAGCAGCCGGTAAGGCCCTTCTAGCCAATCTTGACCCTGCCGGAGTCCATGCCGCCATCGAGGAAGCAGAAACCCTCGCAGATTCTGAGGCCCTGGACTCAGCGATCCTCGACAAGGAACTTTTGACAATCCGAGAACAGGGATACGCAATGAGTTTCTCTGAAGTTGTCGTGGGAGCGAACGCCATCGCCGTGCCGATTCTGAACCTGCTCGGGCAACCCATCGCCGCTATAAACATCACCGGGCCTGAATACAGGCTGGACGCAGAGGCAATGGAGCGCTACGTCGACCCACTCCTCGAGGCGGTGTCAGATATCCAGTCGCGCCTAGGCACTCCTAGGCCATCCTCATCTAGGCAATTTGTTTAGGTTCTTGGACTTTCATACACAATGTGGAATAGTTGAAGTTGGGAGACAACCACTAGGGACCCTGGCCAGGTCGACCTGCTTCCACCTACACGTGGCGTACTGAATGATGAGGGTAGTAATGGTGTTACGAGACGACATCTGGGAAACCTCCTCCGGAATTCCTCTCCGGCCTGTCTATACAGATGCTGATGTTCCTGATTCGTCCCGTCATGGTTTGCTGGGCCTACCCGGCGAAGCACCCTTTGTTCGGGGTGCGTACCCTGAGATGTACCGGTCCAAGTTGTGGCGAATTTTTCAGTTGAGCGGGTTTGGCGATCCAGATGACATGAACCAAAGGCTCAAGTTCCTCCTAGATGCCGGCGAAACAGGCATCATAGTGAAACACGACCGAATGACCGACGACCACCTATATGACGTTGATCATCCTGAAATCATGGAACGACGAGAGGATGTTGGCCTCACCGGAACCGTGACAGTCGGACTCCGAGACTACGAAAAGATCTTGGAGGACATCCCGATTGAGTCTGTCTACTGCAAACCTGGCGGTGGCGTCGCCCAATCGGCGCCCTACACGCAAGCCTGCTACTGGTCTGTTGCGGAAAAGCGCGGTATCCCTCTAAAGACGCTCTCAGGAACGGGCCAGAGCGACTTTTTCCTCACCTATCTAGGCTGCCCGATGAGGGAACAGATTCCCCCTAAGGCAGCGCTCCGCTTCAATCTAGACCTGATCGACTGGTGTACCCAGCGGATGCCGAAATGGGTCCCAGTATCAATCGCCGGTTACAACGGCGCTGATTCTGGCCTTAACGCCTACCAGGAACTTGGTTCAGTCTTTGCGAACGCCATCGAGTACATCGATGGCGCCTTAGCCCGTGGCAACCATCCGGTCGAAGACTTTATTCACGGAATCGGCGGAGTTAATTTTCGTACCTCAATGGACGTCTTTGAAGACATAGCCAAGCTGCGAGCTGCCCGCAAGATCTGGAGTGACCTACTCCAAAGCAGGTACGGGATTAGTGACGAAAAGAAGTTGCGCCTCCGAATCCACGTGGTGACTGCTGGTAGCTCTATGACCTACCAGGAGCCATTCAACAACA
>CAUZNX010000252.1:0-3572 GCA_963580905.1 Dehalococcoidia bacterium
CCAGGTCGGTGACCCCTCCAAACCCGGAATCGCCAAAATCATCAATCGCATGGAAAACGGCGGAGCACCGCTGCAACCCAAAGACTTCGTCGATCGGACCCTCGACCTAGTAGGGCCGCTGGCCGTAGGCGAAGAAACCCGCGCCGCCCTAATGGTCCATGCGCAGTCCGATGGCGACCTACAGTTCGGCACCCCACAACAAACACAAAAAAGTGCAGACCGAACAGTCCGCATGCTCCAACTAATCGTCTCGTCCCTCGAATACCAGTTCGGCTAGGGCTAACAGACTAGGATCTGACGCGGACTTGGCCTGGCGCTCTAGTCGGAGCATTCGGCAAATGTTTGGGGTGTGCAGAGGGGCTTGGCCCCTTTGCCGGGGGAACTGGGGGTGTCCCCCAGTCCTAATCTCTCTCCTCCCCTTCCTGGGGCCGGGGGATGGTCGATTAACCAGTATGCGGGTGCCACTCCCGCCAAAAAGCTGTAGTGTAGGTATCCAAGCCCCAAGACCCGAGGAGGTCCACCAGATGGCCGGAAGCTCAGCAACGCCCCAAAAGCCCCCCGTACTGGTGGTCGTCCAGCTATCTGGCGGCAACGACTTCATGAACACCATCATCCCCTACACCTCCGGCGTCTACCACGACAACCGCCCGACGGTAGGCATACCCCAGGACAAGGTCCTGCCCATCAACGACACGCTCGCGTTCCACCCCAGCGCCGCCCCCCTCAAGGAAATGTTCGACGACGGCAGCGTCGCCGTAATCCAGGGCATCGGCTATCCCAACTCCAGCCGCTCTCACTTCCGCGCCATGGACATCTGGCACACCTGTGAGCCGGTAGATGTCGGCACCGAAGGATGGCTCGGCAAGGTCACTCGCGAGCTAGACCCCGGCCAGGACAACGTACTGACCACAGTAAACCTAGGCAGAGGCTTGCCCAGGGCGCTGGCAATGCCCGGAGTACCGATCACGTCTGTAGGAGACCTGGAGAACTACGGGCTGATGACCGGAATAGACGGACAGACCCAGCGTGACCAGGCCCTCAACATCTTCAAGAGCATGTACGCGCCAGCCGTAGGCGCGGGACCCGTCGCCGAATACCTCGCCCGAACCGGACTAGACGTGCTAAAGGGCGCAGACACCCTGAAGACCGCGCCGGCGTCCTACCGGTCCACCGTCGAGTACGCCGCCAACCCGATCGCCCAGAGCCTGCGCGACGTAGCCAGGGTCCACCTGGCCGACCTCGGAACCCGCATCTTCTACACTAGCCACGGCGGCTACGACACCCACTCCAACGAGGTGCCGACCCATCCTGGACTGCTCCGCGACCTTTCCGGCGCAATCATGGACTTCTTCCAGGACCTCAAGGACCATAACACTGGCGACGAAGTCACGATGCTCGTCTTCACCGAATTCGGGCGTCGTATCAAGGACAACGCCAGCGGCACCGACCACGGCTCCGGCGGCGGTGCCTTCATCATCGGCCCGCGCGTAAAGGGCGGACTCTACGCCGAGTATCCCTCCCTGGACCAAGCCCAGTGGGAGAACGGCGAGGACCTGAAACACACCATCGACTTCCGAGGCATCTATGCAACACTCCTGGAGCAGTGGCTCCAAATCGACGCCGCCAACATCGTCGGAGGCGGCTTCGAGCAGGTCCACCCATTCCGCAACTGAGGTCAACCAGGGGTGTGCAGAGGGGCGAAGCCCATTTGCCGGGGGTCTGAGGGTGCCCCTCAGAAATACATCTACCTATTTTCTTTTTTTCGAATGAGATGAACGGATACGATCAACACAATCCCCCACAATGACTATTCGAAGCTGGGGTTGAGATGATGGTGAAGCCAACCGGAGGCAAAACATGACCAGACCCCACGCCATCCTGAGGGCAGGCTTCCCCTACCTCAAGACCATCGGCATGCGCCGCGTGGTCGACCAGCCCGTCGACATCGTGGTAACCGCTGACCTACGGGTCTTCGTCCTGTGCAGGAACGAAGGACTCGACACAGGCGTCGCCAAGATCGCCCGGCTATCCTGGGACGACGAATATCTGGGAGACATCGGCTCATTGGGCTCGGGCGAAAGCCAGTTCACATGGCCCGCCGCGATGCTCCTGGACGCCGACCAGAACTTGGTGATCTCTGATGAGGCGTTACACCGCATAACCACCATCACTCAGGACGGCGAACACGTACGCCATTGGGGCGAGCACGGCCACAACGAAGGGCAGCTCGACCACCCTTCCGGCATCGCCTTCGACCCGAAGGGCAATCTGTACGTCGTCGACACAATGAACCACCGCATCCAAAAATTCACGACGGACGGTCGCTTCATCTCAGCATGGGGATCCCACGGTAACGGCCCCGGCCAGTTCAACATGCCCTGGGGCATCCACGTCGACGAGTTGGGCGATGTCTACGTAGCAGACTGGCGCAACGACCGAGTCCAGAAGTTCACCGCCGACGGCGAATTCGTACTCGAATTCGGCCGCTCAGGAACCGGCTCAGGGGAGTTCCGGCGGCCCTCCGGGATAGCGGTCGACTCGGACGGCGACATCTACGTCGCCGACACAGGCAACAACCGCGTCCAGCTCTTCGCGCCCGACGGAAGGTACGTCGAGCAGTTCATCGGCGACGCCAGCCTGTCGCCCTCAGGCCGCAAATACCTGCTCGCAAACGCCAGGCCGTTGCGACTGCGCACCATGACCAGCGTCGAACCCCAAAAACGGCTGCGAAGCCCCAGGTCGGTCCGCGTGGACAACGAAGGGCGAATGTTCATACCCGACTACGCCTCGTTCCGCATCCAGATCTACCAGAAGGACACCATCCCCCTCGACGAGACCCAGATCGCCGAACCCCTCAGATCCCCAACCCTGCAGGTAACATAGGGCCACCGGCCCGCGCCCTCCGTGGTACACGTCCCTACCCCACGTAGATGTGTACCTGCTCATTCTCCGACCGCACCTGCACCTCTGTCCCTGCCCAGTACGTAAAACCCCACTGGACGCCACCAACACCGTCCGCTAACCTTGCACGGACGCGAACCCCACTAGCCGTCGCCAGGAGCGTGCACATGGAGCAGAGAACAGTCGGACGCACAGATATCACTATCAGCCCCATAGGACTTGGCGGCGGAAGCTGGGGCAGGGAGATCGACGAGGAGGCCTCCTACCGCATCATGGACTACGCCCTGGAGAAGGGCATCACCTTCTTCGACACCGGTGACACCTACGGCGGCGGCCAGTCCCGGGAGGGACGCAAGGCACGGTACGGCGTATCGGACGAGCGCGAGGTCACCGGCGAGATGTACTCGTCCGAGAAGATCATCGGACGTTGGATGCGTGACCGGGGTAACCGCGACGAGATCACCCTGTGCACCAAGGTAGACACAGGCGGGGATCCCGAGAACATCGCCAACGCCCTCGCTGGAAGCCTCGAGCGCCTTGGGATCGATAGCGTCGATATCTACAAGCTTCACAGCCCCGACGCCTCGGTCCCGATAGATGAGACCATGATGGCCATGTCTGAAGAGGTAGATGCGGGACGCACCACAATCATCGGGTGCAGCAACCAGACC
>CAUZNX010000253.1:0-3572 GCA_963580905.1 Dehalococcoidia bacterium
CTGTGTTTCTACCGCCGGTAGCCGGATGGGCGTGACTCCGATAGAGCCGGAGAAGCACGCGGTGTCGTCACAATGGGCAACATATAGTCTGCCCTCGAATTGGTAGCTGATCACTGGTAAGTCATCCGTCCCAATTGCGATGGAGGCGAATTCGCTTTCGGCGAATCTCGTGATCGCAACTGGCCCCGAGGGTTCCGGAACGATGTCTGGCATCGGATTTGCGGCGCCGCAGGTCACGTCTGGGCAACGAGCCATGGTGAGCCGGAACTGGCCGTCGAAACTGACTACGGGCGACCCGTCCGCGCCGATGGCCAGCGCACTGCCTTTAGCTCTCGTCGTGATTCCAAATGCCAAGAGCCGTCCCCGAGTCGCGCTGGAACATGCGATGTCATCACAATGCGCCACCATGAGCAGATCATTAGGACGGCTCTCGATGTTGTACGTGATGAGCGGCAGGCCGTCACTACCAATGACGATCGGCAGCGGGAGATCTAACACAGCGTTGTTCAGTTTAGAGGTCTTCGCTGTGGAGCAAGCTGCATCGTCACAGTGCGCCACGGACAGTCCGCCGTTGTTGTAGCTGATAATGGGCAGGCCGTCTGTCCCGATGGCGATGGAAGTGTATGGGCCGATCGACCATGCAGGGACGATGACACTTAGAGAAGCGACAGAGCAGCTTGGATTCTCGCAGTGGGCAGCCATCAGGTTACCGTCGCCTTCATAGCTGATGATTGGCAGACCATCTGCTCCCACCACGATTGAGGTCTGGGTTGGCTTCACACGAAACGAGTCTACCGTTTCAAGCGAGGCCGTTGAGCAGTCGACATCGTCACAATGGGCCACCTTCAGGGCCTGGTTCGGCTCATCGTAGTAGCTGATAACAGGCAAGCCGTCGGAGCCGATTGTCAACGACGAGTGCCTTCCCACTTTTTCTTCCCCATCTAGTATCGTCAAAGTCGCCTCGGTGCAGGCGATATTGTCGCAATGCGCCGCCATCAGGGTCTGGTCCGGATTATCGTAGTAGCTGATTATCGGCAGGTCATCGCTGCCGATAGCCATCGACGGGGCCTCTGAAAGGCCAGCAAGCTGTGTGATAGTAGTGGTGGAACATTCGGGGTCGGCGCTCTCCAAAATGAACTGCTGAAGGCCGGATTCAAGACTGCGGTCAGCGTCGACGCCTCTAGCGCGTACGCCCGTGTGGCAGAGCCGGAGGCCGAACGGCAGGGCCATGCTGACCGCATATCTCGGCATCACGGCGACTTCGTCGACGCGGCGTCCGACATCGAAGACGCGGACGTGGTGACCCTCGACCGGGTGATCTGCTGCTACCACGACGTGCAAAAGCTCGTGGGGCTGTCGTCGGAGAAGGCGAAGCGCGTCTACGCCGTGGTATTCCCGCGCGAGAACCTGCTGTCCAAGGTCGGATTTGGCGTGTTCAACATGTACTTCCGGCTGAAACGGAGCCCCTTCCGCATCTTCATCCACCCGACATCGGTCGTCGAGGCACTTGTCGAGGCCAACGGGCTGCGCCGCCAGTCACATCACAAGACTCGCATGTGGCAGGTCTTGGTCTACTCGCGACAGGGCTAGTAGTGAGTAAGGCGGGATATATCGACCGTGTGGTTTGCGAGCCTGTCCTCGGTCCCCTTTTTACATTCGAAAGAGGTAGCTGAACTAGCGGTGGTTTGTTTAGAATGGTGGTAGTATGACTTTCTTGAAAATACCTAAAACAATAGGAGCCCCGTGAGCGTGCACCTACCTAGCGAAAATCAGTTCGAAGTCATGGCCCTTGGCTATGGCCACGCGCCGTCGGGGAGGACCTAGTACCTGCTGTTTCCCAGGCCATGGTTTTGGAGCCTCCCAGCCGGGAGGCTCTTTTGTTTAGGGACTGAAAGCGAAACAGGACACTTGAGATGAAGACCCTATCGCGAATCACGATATATGCGTGGCGCCACAAGGCGCTGCTCCTCTCAGCGTGCCTCATTACCGTCGCTGGCGTATTCCCACGTGCCATCATCCCACGGCTACTCGGGTGGGCGATCGACGAGGCACTGAACAGCGGCCTGGAGCGTCAGCTACTGTGGGCAGCCGGGCTGATACTGGCGGCGGCGGTCGGCAGGTCTGTTTCCGGGTACCTGAGCCTCTACCTTGGTGAGGCGCTTGCGCACAAGGTTGCATACGATCTGCGACGCGACTTTTTCACCAAACTACAGCGGCTCAGCTTTGGGTTCTACGACACGCAAAAAACGGGCGATCTGATGTCGCGGGCCACCGTCGATGTCGAAGCGATGCGCATGTACGTTAGCTTCGGGCTCGTCCAGTCCCTGGGCATGGCGACGACGTTCATCATGACGGTGTATCTGATGATGGCCATGAACTGGCGCCTGGGCCTGATCAGCCTCGCGTTTCTGCCGGTGATAATCTGGCCCAGCATAACGATGGTCATGCGTCTGAACCCGATATTCGCCCGCATGCACGAAGTGATGGGGCGAATGAACGCCATCGTGCACGAAAACCTGACCGGCATGCGAGTCGTGAAGGCGTTCGGCGCACGGCAGTATGAGTACGACAAATTCGCTGTCAGGGCCAAAACGATCACCGACGAATTTAGGTCCGCTGGAAAGATATTCGTGGGTCGTGGGTCTGCGATGGGATTCCTTCTCGCCGGGGCTACCGCCGCGATACTGATGTTTGGCGCGCGCGAGGTACAGCTCGAAAGGCTCACCCCCGGCGACATGGCCGCCTTCATCCTGTATATGGGCATCCTGTCGATGCCAATTCAAATGCTCGGATGGAGGGTTCAAGTCTTCTCTCGAGCCTACGCGGCCGGAGAGAGACTCTTCGCCGTGATCGACACCAAATCACCAGTAGTCGAGAAGCCAAACGCGGGCTCCCTGGCGAGGGTCGAGGGTCGCATACGGTTCGAGGACGTGTCTTTCACCTATGACGGGCACAGGCCCGCGATAAGCGGGGTCGATTTTGCCGTGGAGCCGGGTCAGACGGTGGCTATTCTCGGTGGGCCGGGTTCCGGCAAGAGCACCATCGTGCACCTTATCCCGCGATTCTACGAGGTCACCTCGGGCCGAATCACCGTCGACGGCACGGACATCCGCGACGTGACCCTAGAATCCCTGAGGAGCAACGTCGGTATCGTGCTCCAGGACGTGTTCGCCTTCTCGGCATCGATACGGGACAACCTCGCATACGGCGTGGAGGGCGCAAGCATGGAGGACGTGGTGCAGGCGGCGAAAGTCGCGCAGCTCCACGATTTCATCGAAGGGTTGCCGGAGGGCTACGAAACCCAGGTCGGCGAGCGAGGCATTACGCTTTCGGGCGGACAGCGGCAACGGCTTGCCATCGCCCGGACCGTAATGATCGACCCGCCCATACTGATCCTGGACGACTCGACATCCAGCGTGGACGTCGGCACCGAGTCCCGGATTCAGGCCGCGATGGACGAGGTCATCAAGGGCAGGACGACGCTGGTGATCGCCCACCGCCTGTCCACGGTCAGAAATGCCGACCTGATACTGGTATTTGAGGGTGGTGAAATCGTGGAGCGCGGTACCCAC
>CAUZNX010000254.1:0-3561 GCA_963580905.1 Dehalococcoidia bacterium
GTATTTCTGGGTGATCCTTGACCTACAGGCACGCCTTCACGTTGGATTCTTTGAGGGCTGCGCCAGCGGAGGCATCGGCAACCGCTTGGGCCCGCTCCTCACCGCCGGCTTCGCCCAGCTTTTCGTTGATGCCGGCTTGTAGGTCTATCAACGGGAGATGGAAGTGGACCATGACGGCCCTGGAGGCTCCTGCTTCGGCCAGTGATGCTGCCGCGTCTTCTACATCGCCGTCGTATTTGCTGTATGGGGGCAGCGGTGCGCCTTCTCCGAACTCCCACCCTGGGTACTGGGCTTTCGCCCAGCGTCCCTGCTTCTTTGAATCGAATATGTGCATGTGGACGTCGATTATCCGCGGGCTGGCCATCGGATCCTCCCTGGGGTGCTGATTTGGCATTCTACATGTTGCGGTAGGCTTGGGGTGTGGTTGGGCTGGCCCACCCCTCTTCTTTAAGTAAAGAAGAAAGAAATATAGTGTGAGGGACACCCTCGCGCACCCGGCAAAGGGGCTACTGTCCCTCTGCACACCCCGGTCTACGCCCTGAGGCGTGAGGAGGTAAAAGGGACAGTCTCGGGTGGTCGAGCTTTCCTGACAGCAGCGCACTACTGCGCGGCAGGCCTACCGGTTGGGCGTCGTTGGCTGTATAGTTCAAGCCGCGACGTGGGCTGGCAGTTTGGCCGACCGCCCACATTACAACGGATGAGATCGTTACTCTTTAGGGCAAGGAGTTGGAACATGGCTAAGAAGGTCAGGGTCGGAATCGTCGGGGCCGGTGGGGTTGGTGGGCTGGGCAAGCGTTACAACTCCCACGCTGGCGGGTACACGCGTATTGAGGAGTGCGAGTTGGTGGCCATCGCGGACATCAACGAGGAGCGGTTGCAGCAGTTCGGCGAGGAGTGGGACATTGCTCCTGAACATCGCTATAGCACCGCGGTCGAGATGTACGAGAAGGCTAATCTGGACGTGGTCAGCGTTACGACTCACAACCTCTACCACCATGGACCGGTGATCGAGGCGGCAGAGGCTGGGATCAAGGTGATCATGGTTGAGAAGCCCCTGGCCGTCAGTGTGGAACTGGGCCGACAGATGGTGGAAGCATGCGACAAGTCCGGGTCCCGGCTGATCACAGAGCACACTCGCCGGTTCCTGCCGCCGTTCAAGAAGATCAAGAAGATGATCCACGATGGCCTGATCGGCGACGTAAAAACCATTGAGACGACCGGCGCAAGACCGCTGCTGCACAACGGAACTCACACCGTCGATTACGCATTCTACTGGACGGACGCCGAACCGAAAATGGTGTCCGGCTTCCTGTCCGATGAGCCTGTGGCAGATCCGGGTGGCGGCGGAATGGTGGTGTGCGAGGGCGGCGTGGTTGTCTTCATCAATTGCATAGCAACTCGAGTGGAGTCCGAGGGATCGACGATGATCGCCGGCACCAAGGGTCGCATTCAGTACAACGAGAACCGGGGGGTGTGGGAGTACGGGCCACTGGTCGAAACGCCTGGCATTAGCTACGGTGCTAGCTACCAGTGGGAGGACATCCCGGACATGCCTGCAGAGGTGAATCTCGACGACTACTTCTACGGCGCGGCTCTGGAGAGCGTGAACTGCTTCCTAGAGGACCGCGAGAGCGTGGGGACCGGACGTGACGGTCTTAAGTGCCTAGAGGTCATCACGGCAATGCACATTTCCCACAGGACCGGGACGATGGTGCCGCTACCCCTTGGGGAAGGGCTAGACCAGGTACAGATCAGGTCTACTGGCAAGTAGCTCAACGGGTTGGTGGGCAGGGTTCATCACGCGTTGAACCCTACCTCTGCAGCTATCGTTGACATGATCATTGGCCACGACCATACTGCCGATAATTGGACGGACAGCAAAAATCGGATTGAGGAGGCAAGATGAATCGGGAACAGCTAAAGAAGCGAATCAGAGGGATGCCGGTGACGCTGCCGACCACCTTCACGGACGACATGAAATTGGACTTGCCCAGGATGAAGGAAATGACCCACTGGTGGGTTGAGCAAGGGCTCGGCACCAATGACGCGCCTCTCAAAACTTCGGCCGCCATGGGCGAGGGTCCAGATCTAAGTGACGACGAGTGGCCTGAGATTCTGCGCACGGTAGTGGACGCAGCGGGCCCGGACCCGACGGTCATATGTGCGCTGAAGCCCAAGAACACGCTGCACACGATAGAGGACGCCAAGAAAGCGCAGGCCCTCGGTGCGGTGGGACTCCAGATTGACCTGCCATTTTTCCACCACTCGACTCAGGACGACAACGTTCGTCACTTCGCGGCTATTTCCGACGCCATCGACATCGGCATCATGATCTACAACACGCACTGGTTTTGCTCAGTGCCGCAGGACGAGTACATGAAGGCCGAGTCGATGCTGCGGCTCAAGGACTACGAGCACGTGGTGGCCATCAAGTGGGGCGTGCCCGAAGGCGAAGACTACGACGACATGCGCAAGTTCTCGGACACGTTCAATGTTATCGACAACTCGGGTCGCAGCAACGTCGCACGCTGCTTCAAGAACGGTGGCGCCGGGTACATCAGCAACGTGATAGCAGCGTATCCCGCCCACGATCTGGAGGTCTTCGAAATGCTGAAGAAGGGCCAGATCGACGAGGCTCAGACTGAGCTTGATAGGGTCAACGCAGCGTTTGCGCCCTGGATGGCAAAGACCACGGCGCGGTCAGGCGGATACCGCCAGGGTAAGGGCATGTCGGCCGCTCTCGGCCGGCCCGTTGGCCCGCCCCGCCCGCCGACGATCGAATTGGACGATCAGGAACTCGCCGAGGTAAAGGTGATCCTGGACGAGCTCGGCTGGAAGTAGCTGAGCAGTTGTGACCTCAACAGCTGGCCCGTCCGGGGGAGACTTCGGGCGGGCCGGCTCGGCGTTCCATCGAGAACGCCCCCTCATCTTCGGAATCGATCGTCCCTGCTAGTGGTTCTGGGTTGGACCTGATGGATATCAACTGATCTTCCGACGAGCGCCATTCGAGTTCGTGTCTCGTACAGGCCCCCGGACTGTTCGGGCAGTGATTGAGGAGGGACCCCATGTCCAAGCGGATAGTGATTTGTTCGGATGGGACATGGAACAGCCCTGACCAGAAGAACCCCACCAACGTCATCAAGTTGGCCCGCGCAGTCCTGCCGACTTCTCCGGATGGAACAGTCCAGGTTGTCTTCTACGACCAAGGTGTTGGGACCGGGAGGAGACTTGACCGCTGGCTGGGCGGCGCGTTTGGGCAAGGTTTGGAGAAAAATGTTGAAGACGCGTACCGGTTCCTCATGCACAATTACGATGAAGGGGACGAAATTTTCCTCTTCGGGTTTAGCAGGGGGGCCTTCACGGCACGCAGCACCCTAGGCATGATCCGGAACTGCGGCCTACTCTATAAGACGCATGCCGATAGCTTTGGGGCGGCCTATGCCCTCTATCGCGAAGGGTCTCCGGACTCCCACCCCGATGGCGAGAGGGCGCAGGAGTTCATCGATGCGTACTCACGCAGAGTCGACGTCAAGTTTATTGGCGTCTGGGATACGGTAGGCG
>CAUZNX010000255.1:0-3559 GCA_963580905.1 Dehalococcoidia bacterium
CCGCATATGTGGTTGGGGCATTACCCTTCGACGGGCTCAGCGTGAACGGGGCGAAGGTAGTTCGCTTCGGTGAGCTACGGGCTTGGGACATGTCGCATGCGTCTAACGGGTTCAAGCATGTCCATCTCTCCGTGATGGACATGCTCTCCGTCTCCAAGCTGTGGCTGCCGGGAGACTAGACGGCGGGAGAGGGCTCCGGGTCGACGGTGGGGGTCGGGCCGTCGTCGGGCGTCGACGGCGGACTGAACAGCGCCTTGATCACGTCCCCATCGGCGGTCTCGTGTTCGAGCAGATACTTAGCGAGATTCTCAAACTCTGTCTTGTTGTTGGAGAGAGTTTCGCTAGCCCTCTTGTAGGCTTCGCCCACTAGAGAGTACACCTCATCGTCGATGGTCTCGGCGACTTTGTCGCTATAGTTTCTCTGCTCTGAGATTTCGCGGCCCAGGAATACCATTTCTTCCTGTTTGCCAAAAGTTCTCGGGCCTAGTTTTTCGCTCATGCCGTAGCGAGTGACCATGGTGCGAGCCATATTGGTCGCATTTTCCAGGTCATTGCTCGCGCCGGTCGTGATTTCGCCCTCGCCGAACTGGCTCAACTCGGCAACCCTGCCGCCCATGGCCATGGCCATCATGTCTTTGAACTGGTTCAAGGTCCAGTACCGCCGGTCCTCTTCAGGGAGCGACCGGGTATGACCACCTGTCGCGCCGCGGGAGAGGATGGTCACCTTGGCGATGGGATCGGCATGAGCCAACAGATGCCCCACGATCGCATGCCCGGCCTCGTGGTAGGCAGTGATCTCCTGCTCATGTTCGGTTGTGGTACGAGAGCGCCTGATTGGCCCCAGCATCACGCGGTCCACCGACTCGGCGAACTCGGAGGCGCCTATTTCGGTCTTGCTCCTGCGGGCTGCGAGAATAGCAGCCTCGTTGACCAGGTTATTGAGATCCGCACCGCTGAAGCCGGTGGTCAACTTTGAAATACTCTGCAGGTTCACGTCCTCGGCGAGGGGTTTGCCCTTGGAATGAACCTCGAGGATTGCCGCGCGTCCCTTGACGTCGGGCAGGTCGAGGGTCACGCGTCGGTCGAACCGGCCCGGACGCAGCAACGCAGGGTCAAGGATGTCGGGACGGTTGGTTGATGCCAGGACGATGACGTTATTGCTGGTATCGAATCCGTCCATTTCCACGAGAATCTGGTTAAGTGTCTGTTCGCGCTCGTCATGACCACCGCCAAGTCCAGCGCCGCGATGCCTACCAACGGCGTCGATCTCGTCGATGAAGACGATACACGGGGCGTTGCTCTTGGCCTGGTCAAATAGGTCTCTGACACGTGACGCGCCAACTCCGACAAACATCTCAACAAACTCGCTACCGCTGATCGAGAAGAACGGCACGCCTGCCTCGCCAGAGACGGCGCGGGCCAAAAGCGTCTTGCCCGTCCCCGGAGAGCCTACTAGGAGTACGCCGCGCGGAATCCGCGCACCAAGAGTCAAGAAGCGATCTGGGTACTTGAGGAATTCGACGACCTCCTCAAGCTCCTCTTTCGCCTCGTCTGCTCCCGCCACATCTGCAAAACTAACGGACGGCTGATTGCCGACGAGCATCCGGGCGCGACTGCGACCGAAGCTAAATGTCTGGTTACTATTACCCTGGGCCTGCCTCATCATGAACAGGAGGACCGCGCCAAAGAAGACTAGAGGCAGGAAGTTGAGCAGTATCCCAAAGAGGCTGCCGAGGCCACTGGACCCCTTCACGAGGATATTCATGTTGCTGGCCACCGGGTCGACCCCGGAGTTCTGCAGCATTTCGACCACGCTCGAGCCCGGCTCCTTGCGAGAGGTGAGAGCTTCCTGACTGGTAGAGATGACCGTGAGAGCGTCGCCGTGAATCTCTATCGTCTCGATCTGGCCACGCTTGGCCATTGAGATGACCTCATCAATCGGCACCTCGCGGGAGCCGCTGACGTCTGAAAATAGCGTGAAAAGAATCGCGATCACAGCCACTACTATCAGCAGATAGATAAAGCCGTTGCGCATCCACCGTGAATTCATTGGTTCTCCACACGAATCATGACAGCTTGGTGACGCCGCTCGGGCGGCGAAAATTCTGGTACATCATAACATGGCCCAATGGTACGCTGCCATCTGGCATTCGTACGCTCTACACTACGCGGCGCCAGAGGTCTGCGTGCCGATCCCGTCTGCGGTGCTCGAGCGAGCAGACGCCCTCATTGTGTGTAACGCGCTAACCGCCCCATGGGTTACATGACACGCCACTCTCGACAATTTTGATGCCGCCCGGGCCAGCGCAGATGCGTTCCATTCCCCCCCTGACCGGATGGCTTCTGGTGATATACTCAATTTTAGCCCAATTCGCCCCAATAGACCGGAGCACCAATGATTTCTATTTCCCACGAAAAAATCACGCTATCCAACGGCCTGGACGTGATCATCCATGAAGATCACTCACTTCCCCTCGTAGCCGTGAACATCTGGTACCACGTCGGATCGAAGAACGAGGAGCCGGGACGTACCGGGTTCGCCCACCTATTCGAACATGTCATGTTCGAGGGCTCCAAACACCACAACGAGCTCTTCTTCAACCCCCTGCAGAAGGCCGGGGGCTCGGTCAACGGCTCAACCTCCTCCGATCGGACCAACTACTGGGAGAACCTGCCCTCCGAACACCTGGAATTGGCCCTATGGCTGGAATCGGACCGGATGGGCTTTTTGTTGGAGGCGCTGGACCAGGAGCGACTGGACCTGCAGCGCGATGTGGTCAAGAACGAGAGGCGTCAGAGCTACGAGAACCGTCCATACGGGATGGCGCACCTGCTGATGCAGCCAATGATCTACCCTGCGCCCCATCCTTATTCCTGGCCGGTGATCGGCTCCCAGGAAGATCTGAACGCGGCGTCGCTCGACGACATAAAGGACTTCTTCCGCAGCTACTACAGCCCGTCCAACGCCAGCCTCGCGATTGCGGGGGACGTCGACCCCGACAAAGTAAAGGAGCTGGCGGAGCGCTATTTTGGGAGCATCGCCCCCGGGGTCGTCCCGAACCGCGTCCAGCAGATTGGATCCGTGATCAGCGGTGAGGTTTCACTGGACCTCACCGACAAAGTGGAGCTGCCGAGGCTGTACCTGGCGTACCCCGGTCCTGCGGCCTTCCATGAGGACGAGGCGGCCCTCGACATGCTATCGACAGTGCTCACGGACGGCAAGAGTTCGCGACTTTACAAGTCACTGGTATATGAGAAGCAGATCGCCCGGGATGTGTCGGTTGGCAACTACGCGCAGGAAATAGCGGGGGAGATCAGCATCCAGGCGACCGCTAGCCCCGGGCACTCCCTTGACGAGATCCAGTCAGTCATAGAGGAAGAGTTGGATCGTGCGCGCACTGAAGAGCCTACCGACCATGAGATACAGCGTGCAATCAACCGCATCGAAAGCCACAACGTGAGGCAGATCGAGCAGCTCGGCGGCTTCGGGGGAAGAGCTGACCAGCTCAACTACTTCAACACCTTTACAGGGAACCCGGGCGCGATCAATACCGACATC
>CAUZNX010000256.1:0-3547 GCA_963580905.1 Dehalococcoidia bacterium
ACGCCTCGGGACCGCAATTCGGCTAGCGTGGCGAATGCCCAACCGGGCTGGGTCGTTAGAACCAGCGGTCCATCCGCGCCAGGACCCGGCGGCGGGCTCGGAGGTCGTCTTCTGTTAGCACTCGGCGGCGGGCTCGGAAGTCGTCTTTTGTTAGGATCCGGTGGTGAGCTCGGAGGGCGTCTTTTGTTAGGACCCGACGGCGAGCTCGGAGGTCGTCTTCTGTTAGGAGCCACGGCGGAGTACCCTTCCTGGTCGGACCTGGGTGTGAACCCCGTCCAGCACGACCGGCTCACCACTGACCAGCACGTGGGGTATCCCTGCGGCGAGTTGGTGAGGATTTTCGAATGTTGCACGGTCGATGACCGTAGTCGGGTCGAATAAGGCCATGTCTGCGACGAGGCCTTCCAATATGCGGCCTCGGTCGGACAGGCGCAGCCTTTCCGCTGGGGCCTGCGTCATCTTCTGGATCGCCGTTTCAAGTGACATTAGTGATTGCTCGCGAACGTATCGCCCTAGAATTCGTGGGTAGGTACCGTAGAATCTCGGGTGAGGCTGGTCCTCCCCAAATATTCCCGTCGGGGAGATGGCGTTGCCATCCGACCCTATCATGGCTAGAGGGTGCGACAGAAAGTACCGAATGTCGCTCTCTACCCTATTGTGGAAAACTGCACCGACCTTGCTGTCCTCCTCGTCAATGAGCGCCAGATACGTCTCGATGGGGTCTTCGCCCCTCGCGTCGGCGATTTCCTGTATGTTCTTGCCCACGAATTGCTCGTTCTTCTCGGTCTTGACCTCACTGATCACAATCGTGTCGAACTCCCACAAGAGCCCTCCGAAATGGCCGTTTGCCCGCATATCCGTCTTCGCCCGATCGCGCTGGATCGGGTCGCGTAGCCGCTTAAGCATCGCCGGGACGCCTCCGGCCTGTAGCCACCCTGGCACGAGCTGGGCCAGGTGGCTCCCGGCGGCAGTATACGGGTAGACATCGTAGGTAGCGTCTAGTCCTTGCGCCCTGGCCTCCTCGATGATGCCGACCATCTGCTCGCCTTCGCCGTAGGCCCGAGAGTCGATGATGGCCATGTGCGAGTACTGCACGGGAACACCCGCCCTGCGTCCAATCTCCATCGCCTCTTCAATAGCGGTCATGTGTTTGCCGGCCCAAAGCCTGGCATGGGTGACATAGAAGGCGCCCTCGTACGGCGATATCGCCTCGGCGATAGCAGCCACCTCGTCAGTGTCGCCGTACATCGACGGCGCAACCGTCAGGCCCGTCGAAAAGCTGAAAGCACCCTGCTCGACGGACTCGGCAGCGAGCCGTTGCATAGTAGCCAACTCGTCGGGCGTGGCCTGGCGATCTTCCGATAGCAAAGCCGCTTCGCGAAGGGCGGAGTGGCCGACCTGGGGAGCGACGTTTATGCTGACCCCTCTCTTCTCCAGGGTCGTCGCCCAGCCGTCCAGATCGCTCCAGGTCCACTCCACGTTGGAGGCGTCGGTTCGCTGGAGCGGTTCAGGACCAGCAGGCCCGACAGGGAATGGCGAGAAGCCGCAGTTGCCCACGACCTCCGTCGTCACGCCCTGGTGCACCTTGCTCTCGCCGCCTGGATCGTCTAGCAGCGAGCGGTCCGAGTGCGAGTGCATGTCTATGAATCCGGGAGCAACTATGAGGCCCTTCGCGTCGATGACACGACCCGCCTCAGCGTCCGAGAGGTCTCCAATAGCCGTTATGCGATCTCCATTGATGCCGACGTCGGCCTCGCGTCGCAGCGCGCCCGTGCCGTCGATCACCATCCCGTCCTTGATCAGTATGTCGAATCCCAAAGAATCCTCCGTAGACTACGCCCGTCGCCTGGATAGGCGAATCGTCATCATCTCTACTGCACGCCATGTCCTGATAAATGTGAAGACAATGGGGTGCCGCTATCTATTATCGTCTATCGAGGGTGAGATGTGGGAAAAATCGCAAAACCGCAACGTGAAATCAGCATGCAACAGGGGAAGCACGCTCACACCTCCAAAGGGGCCGCCCACAACGCGGCGCTGGCACAGACCCCGGACCCCAGACCCGTCTTGCCCTGGCGTCTAGTCGTCCAGCCAGCCCCAGCCTTCCATCATTCCCCGAAGCTCTGCCATCTCCTCCGGGCTCAACGGCAGTGACGGTGGCCGGCACGAACCCATCGGGTAACCCATGATCTCGGACATGCCCTTTGTGACACGACCCTGTCCCCCGGACTTGCTCGTGACCTTGGCATAGAAATTTCGCAGCGGCTTGTCCACCTTGTCCCATGCGGACTGCGCCTCGTCGAGGCGGCCAGCCTCCAGCATGTCCCAAATACGGACATAGGGAGGCGGGTAGGCCCCCGAACCGATGCTAGTGAATCCGCGAGAGCCCAGTCTTCGTCCTCGTGCCAGGTCGATGGTGTTGTCGATGATGTTGACGGTCGAGGCCAGCTCGAAAACCTCCTCGAAATCGGCGTCAGTGCCGGGCTCCCACTTGATCGCAGCGATGTTCTCGAACTCGACCATTTTCCTGAACGTCTCGATAAATATGCGCCCGTTGGGAACCCAGGGGCTGTTGTACACGATGATGCCGATGTCGACCGCGTCTGACAGATCGCCGTAGTAGCGCAGGATGTCGTCCTGGGTCGGCTCGCTGAATAGGGGCGGGTTGACCTGTATGGCGACCGCCCCGAGTTCGAGGGCCTGCTTGGCGTGCCTGATGGACCTCACCGTATCCTTGCTATGGATTGCGCCGATAATCGGCACCCTGCCGCGGGCCGCCCCGACCACTGCGCCCAGCAGCCCCGGCCACTCGTCATCACCCAGTTGAGGACCCTCTCCCATCGCCGCCGCAACCTTGATGATTGCCTTACCATTTACCAGTCCCTGGTCTATCCAGCGCTCCGTGGCCTCCGCGATGCGGCCGTTGTCCACGTTGAAATTCTCGTCAAATGGCGTGGGGACCGTTGCGACCGCGCCGACAATAAGTTCCCTGAGTTCATCGCGTTTCATTTAACAATTCTCCTGCGTACGTGTCTGCGCGTACTCTATTTGCGGCGCAGGACCGTGTCAACCTGGCGCGGTATGGACCCGGCGGCCGCTACAGGGCTATGATTTGGCCAGAACGCAAATTGGGGGAAACCACATGAATGTATACGAGTGCGTCAAAACCCTCCGAACGATCAGGAAGTACAAGCCGGACACAGTGCCGGAACAAGTGGTCCGCAGGATCCTGAATGCCGCCCGGTGGGCGCCTAGCTCTCGGAACCAACAGGCCTGGCACTTCGTTGTAGTCACAGATCCTGGCACCCTGAAGACCCTGGGTACCGTTGCCACAAGCGGTAGCTTCATCGCCGAAGCGCCCCTTCTCATCGCCGTTGTGATGGATGGCGCCGACAGGCCTGAACTGGACGCGGGCAGGGCCCTGCAACAGATGGAGTTGGTGGCGTGGGAAGAGGGTATGGGGACCTGCTTCGTGACCGTTCGGCTGGAGGACCAAAACCGCACCGTCAAGGACATACTGGGAATTCCCTTGAGCATGGAATTGGTG
>CAUZNX010000257.1:0-3542 GCA_963580905.1 Dehalococcoidia bacterium
ATATGTTTGAGGGACACCCTCAAACATCGGCAAGGGGCTGTGCCCATCTGCACACCCCTTCTTCAGCAGCGGCACCCCACAGGGCGGGTGCTGCCCCACCCGACAAAGCGTGCGCAGCACCTTAGTCGTCGTCTGCGTTTACTCTGGCGGGCTGGTCGGCGATGTATAGACGGTGGTCGCCCTGGATCTCCTCGATTTCGGCGAGGTCCTTGGCGGTCAGCTTCCAGCTACCCGCGCTTGCTAGCGTCGCCAGGTCTTCGGGCTTGCGTGCGCCGGCGATGCTCGTGTACACGGCTGGATTGGCTACCGGCCATGCTATGGCCAGCTCTACGAGGCTATGCCCCTGATCTGCTGACCACTCCTTGAGTTTCTCGGTGATGGCGTGAGTCTTCTTGAACGACTCACCTTTGAAGGACGGCCAGTCGTATCGCTCGTCATCGGGTGTGAACGTAACGGGTGGCTTATAGCGTCCGCCTAGTAGGCCCTTGGCGAGGACCGAGTGAGCCATTACACCGATGCCAGCCTCCTGGTATGCGGGGATGAGGTCGTCCTCGACCTCTCGGAACAGCATGTTGTAGCGGGGCTGGCCGCTCTTGACTGGGCCGTGGTTTACGACCTCGCGGATCTGGCTCGGCCCGAAGTTGGAAATACCGATGTGCTTGATCTTGCCTGCTTCCTGGTGCCGGAGCAGGTCCGCCATCGTGTCTGCGATGGGGCGTTTGGTGGCGCGGTGGAGCTGGTACATGTCGACGTAGTCCGTGCCCATGAGCTTGAGGCTCTGATTCAGGGCGGTCTCAATGTGCTCTGTGGAGTGGTCGTCTCCGGAGACTTTTGTGGCGATGAACAGCTCGTGTCGGCGGCCCTTGATGGCCTTGCCGATGATCTCCTCGGCCTTAAGGTACCCTTCGGCGGTGTCGATGAACGTCAGGCCGACATCCATCGCGTGCTGCATGGTCGCAATGGCGTTCTGTTCGTCGAAGTTGCCGTAGGCCCCGCCAAGTGGCCAGGTCCCGAAGCATACGACTGGCACCTCGGGTCCGTCGATACCCATCTGTTTGGTTAGCATGGTCGCTCCTGAGGGGGGATTGTGGGGGCACCGGGCCCACTGTGGCCTAGTCTAGGAGTGTCTTGCACCGGTGTCAATTGGGGCGGATGGGTGAGTGTTCACCGGTGCGTGAGATGGAGCGGTGGTGCTTTCGTGGTTGACAGGAGTGACCTTGACCCTGGGATTGACGTGACACGGCCCCATCTTTGCGTCGAATGCATTGACAGTCGCCTCGGTCATATTTGTCTGCAAACCATTTCAGCAGTCAGCGGAACGCCTAGCCCCGGCCTAGGAAGATCTGCTGGCTGGGCAGGACTGTGGTTTCGAGCATGGTTACGTGGGGTGGGAGCTGTGCCATCGCCAGGGCGGCTTCTGCGATGTCCTCGGGCGCTATGGCGGGCTCGTCGGGGGTGGTGGTTGGACCGGCGTAGCTGCTTTCGGGCGTTACGTCGACGAGGCCGGGATGCAGGCAACCTGCGGATATGCCGAAGGAACGTCCTTCCAGCAGCGTTGACCTGGTCAGGCTGACGAGCCCGGCCTTGCTGGCGGAGTAGGCGGATTGGCCCGGTCGCGGCTTAGTGGCGGAGATGCTGCCGATGTTTATGATGCGGCCGCCGCCCTGGGCCTTCATCACCTTCATAGCCTCTCGCGTGCACAGGAACGCCGCAGTTAGATTCACCGCGAACACGTCTTTCCAATTGGCGAGTGACATCTGGTCGAGAGGTACGTAGATCCCGGTTCCGGCGTTGTTTACCAGAATGTCCAGGCGGCTAAGCTCTTTCGTTGCCGTTGCGAACAGGTC
Organism: Dehalococcoidia bacterium; assembly: GCA_963580905.1. GTDB lineage: Bacteria > Chloroflexota > Dehalococcoidia > Lucifugimonadales > CAJWER01 > CAJWER01. The sequence goes on from CAUZNX010000257.1 coordinate 1,848, forward strand.
GGTGACGTCGGATTCCACTGTTGTATCAGTGGGTACAGCCAGGACGGTTGCTCCGTACTGTGACCGGAACTCCGATGCGGTGGCTTCCAGGTTGTCGCGTTTGCGTGACGCCAGCACCAGCGTCGCACCCTCCCTGGCGAAGGCGCGGGCTATCCCACGGCCAATGCCGGTCGCGCCACCTGTGATTATCGCGGTCTTGCCCTCGAGGAGCCCCATACGTCCCTCCGCTAGAGTTCGGGTTGCCAGGCACCGTGTTTGGGCACAAGGGTACAGCGATCGAGCACGGTGTGCCAGGACGAGGACAGGTTCCGGAGCTCCGGCGTCCTCTCCTGACTACTGTGGTTTGTAGTTGTCCAGCAGCATGTCCGTCATGTGTGACGGGTCTCGTTCGCCCTCGATTACAACGGGCAGGGTCGTGTACACGCTGGGGTTGTGGGCGATGAACCCCTCGGCGTACGGTATCCGGGCGTGGATGCCCATGTGTCCGTCTATGGCCTCTCCCAGCTTGCGCTGCTGGGGTGAGTCGGGGCCGTACCCTTGAGTCCTCATCCGGTTCATCGCGGCGGCCTTTTTGTACACCGAGTCGGTGATGTCGACGACATGAGTGGGTACCCGCGATATGTTCGTCTCCTGCACGTTGGTCCGGCCAGCCACCGCGTGAAAGAAGACCTGAGAGGGCTTGTGGGGCGGGTAGTTTTTGCCGGGCCGTATGCCGGATGCCGCCTCCATCGCTAGCAGAGTCATCTCCGTAGCGACCGCGTGGCCCGGAACGCTATCGTAGGGAGCGTGGGTGATGATAATGTCAGGCAGTACGTCTCCGATCACATCCGCGATCTCCTCAATGATCTGGGGAACCACCACGGGTATGGCGTCGTCGTGGCCGAGGATGCGCACGTCGGTCACCCCCAGCTCCGCCGCAGCGTCCACTAGTTCTTGTGCAAGCTCAGACTTGAGCGCCTCGAGGTCGGGCATCTTGCGGTCTGCTTTGTACTTAGTGATGGCGGCGGTGTGGTGGGAAAGGCCGTGGGTCGGGCAAAGCGTGGTCACCCGGTCCCCGGCTGCGACATGATTTGCCATCGTTCCGCCTGAATCGATGATGGCGTCTTTTGGGTGTCCGCCTATAGTAAGGACGCTCAGTGGTTTTCTCGCCATTTGGGAACCTCCTGTGTCGTGGACCGAATGTCTGACGCTATCTTGGATAAGGCCTGTCGCCGGGTCAGTACTTCCTCCTTTCCGAAAAGAAGAAGAAAACTATAGTTATTATCTGAGGGACACCCTCAGGCTCCCGGCAGAGGGGTCTCCCCTCTGCACACCCCCTTCGGATCACTTCGCGAGTTAAAGATGAGGCTAAGACGCGTTCCAAAGATCATGTCTCTCTCTCTCGCCTAAGCGTGACCAGCACCGGGTCTCGGCATGCCCTGCCACCGAAGCGTGTGCAGCACCGCCGACGACGGCGAAGACGTCTATTTCGAAGTCCACATCGTGGTGTCCGAAGGAGTCTACCAGGACGCCGGTCGAAACTGGGTCTACGCCCTTCATGTGCTCGGCGATAACCGGGTATACGATCTCCCTGTAGGAGACGTCTTTGACATAGACAATGGTCTTGCAGATGTCCTCCATGCTCGCGCCGGCCTCCTCTAGTAGTTGGCGGACGCATCGCATCGCGTTACCGGCCTGGGCCGCCGGGTCACCTTT
>CAUZNX010000258.1:0-3528 GCA_963580905.1 Dehalococcoidia bacterium
CGCTTTCGATTGGGCGTATGTCTCGTCTGAAAGGTATCGATGGAGGCTCACCGGGAGGCGGAGAGTCGCGAGAGTTCATCATCGTCGGAGAGGAGTAGTACACCCGGACCACGAGCGGAGCACAGACAGACGTCGTCCTCGTAACCAGCGGGGGATTCAGCATCTATAACCCAGTTCCCACAAGGGACTACACACTGCAAATCATCTACCTTTTGGTCGATGTCGAAGTGCTTGAGCATCAGCAAGTCGATGGTAAAGACAGCCTCCATTACCATGGCCAGATTGACATGGACCGTGTGGTTGACTAGGTTCTAGCTGGCTTCGATCCCAGTTCGCCGGACTACGCGGACATTGTCGAGTCCCTTGACCTGCAGCGCACCGCAGAGATCAGCGTCGAGATGTGGGTCGGGAAGGAAGGCCTCCTCATGCGGAGGCTGGATATGGATGTGTGGGCGCCTGGTAGCTTGTAGGGTCCCGATGGCGTCAGGCGGATCGTGTGGCGCTGACCTACAAGACCTCTGCGACGTATTTCGACTTCGATCAACCAATTGTAGTCGAACAGCCGGTGACCGCCTCCGGGAATCTGGAACAGGGCTGGCGGCTGGTCGGTGGTGATTCGCCTCCTGCGCCGTCGGTCGAGCTTCGTACCATCGAATGATCGTGTGACGGGTCACGGCCTGCGTGCGTGCTATACTCGGTCCCTCGAATTTGCCACTCCGGGCTACGTATCTGAGATATCTATCCGAGGGATACCCAGCCATGACAATTCGACAGTTCTCAGCTAATCCGTCCCAGGTCATCGTGGAGCAGCTCGTCGCCTCCGGCGTAAAGTATGTATTCAACAATCCGGGCTCCCGCGAGGCCCTGTTCTTTGATGCGCTTGCCTCGCACAATGACATCCACGGCATCATGGCTCTCCATGAGGGCAGTGTCGCCGCGATGGCCGGGGGCTACACCCAGGGCGAACTCGAGCCTGCGGTCATGTCGGTCCATCTCGGGGCAGGCCTGGCCCAGAGCCTCGGCCAGCTCATCAACATCGGCGCTGGCGGTCTGCCCGTTGTAGTGATTACCTTCGCGGGGGATACCGGCAGTTTCGGAGACAAGGTCGGTCTGGACCTGGATCACAACTTCGGTCCAACCTCGATTTCCGCTCCCTTTACAAAGGCGACCTGGGCGGTCATGGAGCCCGAAGGGCTTCCACAGGCGATCGACCGTGCCATACGAGTCGCCAAAGCCCCACCTATGGGGCCGGTGCATTTGGCCGTATACGACCGCGTGCTCGGCGACCATCAGATCACTACAGGCATCATCGAAAACTCGTCGATTGCCGATCGTGCGGGCTATCCGTCTGAGTCAGACGCCGATCTGCTCGTCCGCGCGCTGGCGCAGGCCGACCGCCCGCTCCTGTACATAGGCGACGGCGTTTGGAAGTCAGGCGCAGGCGCGGCAACCATGTCGCTGGCCGAGCGGCTGGGTACGCCCATCGCGGGTGACACTCGTGCGGTTCCGATACGACACTCGCTGCACTGCGGTCCGGTTGAGGACGCCGTGGCCGCCTTCGAACCCGACACCATCGTGTGCATAGGTGTACGCCAGAACGCACGTGGGAATCCTCTGGACTTTGCCCCGTTCACCGGCGCCAAGCAGGTATTTGCCGTCGGGCCAGATATAGCCAACCTGAAAAACATCCCCGGTGTGGAGATGACCGTCCTTGCCGATGAGGCCCGGGCAGTTGAGCGCATGCTCGACGCTGCGGCCGAACGCTCGGCCGAGGGCGAATTCGACGAGCGCCGTTCCTGGGCTATGGAGCAGGCAGCGGCGATCCGCATCAAGCGACGTGAAGTGGTCGAGCGCACAGGGCCACAGCAAGGCCTCATAAGGCCATGGATCCTCGCTAACGCCCTTGACGATGCCCTAGAAGACGTGGGCGGCGGGATGGTGATGATAGAGCAGTTTACGGTCTCAACGGACGCGGTCAGGGGCAACCGGGAGTCGGCCCGTAACGTGTATATGCGGGTCGGTGGCCCGTCAGAAGGCTACGGTGTTGGCGGCGCGATCGGCCTGAAGCTTGCCGTCGGTGATACGCCTGTGGTCGGTCTCGTGGGTGACGGCTCGCTCTACTACGCGGATTCCGCCCTGTGGTCGGCAGCCCACCACCGAGTACCGCTCCTCTATGTCGTCCCCAACAATCGAGCCTATGGCATCGTCGCCGGTGCATTCGAGAGGGCGGACGGCACCATGAAGGAGACGGGCGGATATGCGGGAGTCGCCCTGGAGAACATCAACCCGGTCAAAATTTCTGAGGGATTTGGGGTCGAGGCGCGAGATGTAGACGACGAAGCCGCGGTAGCGACCGCCATCTCCGAGGGACTTGACCTGGTCGAACGAGAACGGCGTCCGATGCTTCTTAATGTCCATGTCCCCCAGGGCCTGCCCCAAGGCGGTCACGCGACACAGCCGTATCGCCACGGGGACACGAAGCCGTAGATCTCGTCGAGCGCGGCGTCTCATCGTGGAAATACCCGGCCCCACCAAGGGTTCCGAGGACCCCCCATGCCTCACTACGACATTCCTCCGTTGCGTCGTCACGTGGTCTGCTTTGACAGCATAGTCATGTGACAGTACCATTTACGGCGTCACGATCTGAGCCTAGTTGGATCACGTGATGTTGCGGGTCGGAGTGCCCGCCAAACCTGCAGACTGTATTCAGGCAATGGAGGTATCTCAATTGAGCAAAGACAAGGGTTTCGTCGTGGGGGTCGTGTCGTCGCATGGCCACGAGAGCGGCCACATTCAAGTGTGGGATGTCTTGCCGGAGGTCGAGGCTATCCATGTCTGCACCATCGACGACGAAGCAGATCTGGACGCGATAGTCGCCCTGTCTCCGAAGACGGTGTCCAAGACCAAGGACCTCAGCGAGCTCCTCAGCACCCCGGGCCTGGACGCTGTGGCGGTGTGCGTACGGCCCGACCTGGGACCGGATGTCCTACGGGCAGTCGTCTCCGCCGGAATACCAGTCCTGTTCGACAAGCCCGCATCCACCAGCGCAGCCGCCATGCGGGCCGTGGCCGACCTGGCCCGCGAGAAGGGCGTGACGGCAGGGGCCATGTTCCAGTGGCGGCGGTCCGCCCCAATGATGGAGGCTCGTCGAATGCTGCAAGAAGGCGCGTTCGGTGATCTATGGGCCTTGGAAGCGCGCGTTCTCACCTCTCAACTGCGCTATCGCCGGCCGGATACGTCCTACTTGTTCAAGTCGCAGTATGCTGGCAGCGGCATCCTCTCGTGGCTCGGGTGCCACAAACTAGACCTGATTAACTACCTTACCGACGACCGCATAGTAGAAGTAACCGCGATGATCGGTAACCAGAATCCCGAGAAGGTGGATGTCGAAGACACGGCGTTCGTGACGTTCCGCTTCTCCAGCGGGGTCATGGGGACCCTGTATGCAGGCTACCTGATGGCCGGGCCTGGAAAGAACCCAGACGATGGCTTTATCGCGCTCCGCGGGTCCAAGGGATATGCGGAGAT
>CAUZNX010000259.1:0-3522 GCA_963580905.1 Dehalococcoidia bacterium
CAGATTGCAGTAGCCCCCTTCGGCCCAGACGGTGAACTCGAACTCGCAGTGATGCTCTCGCCACACATAGGCGGTGTCGTTGAGTCTATCGAATGCGAGATGGCAGGTTAGATATCGTGGCTCGATTGCCCGGACCTACCTTCCACGTCAACGGCTCGCGCAACCTGGACATGGCCCTGGCGGGCGACCTTGATGGGGATGGCCGAACAGAATTACTGGTCCTGTCGAGGGGGCTCACCAAGCTGATAGGAGTCCGCAGGACCGTATCTGGAGCCGAAGAGGCCTGGTCGGTCGAAACAGGTGGACGCGTATCCACAAACATCGCCGCTGTCGAAACTGCGAATGGCGGCATGGCTATCGGCGTCGGACGTGCGGACGAAATGTTGAGAATCTGGCAAGCGACGGTCAAATAGGAATAGTGTGCTACGAGAAGCCCTCGACGCTCTGGAGAGGTGCACAAAGGTGCGCAGCCCAGTACCCCCGCAATAATTCGATACTACACAAACCCCCGTGGGGGCTAGCGCCTGCCAAACTCGCGTTCAAGGCGTGCCGACGTCAAATGAATCATCGTGGGCCGGCCGTGTGGGCAAGTATGTGGCTGATTGCAGGCTTCGAGTTGCCGGGTGAGCTCGGACATCTGTTGCTGTCCTAGACTCATACCCGCTCTTATCGCCCCATGGCACGCCATCGAATATGCCGCCCGTTCTTCCCACGACTCGAATCCGCCACCCTCAGCCATCGATTCCAGCACATCCATCAGCGCCTGCCCCGGGTCGTTTCCCGAGAGCAGGGCCGGGACGCCCCTGATAATGAACGTGCGGTCGCCGAAAGGCTCCACCATGAACCCCAGCCCGACGACCAACTCGCCATGAGACGCAATCATCTCGCTCTGACGCGGGTCCAGCGCGACCGTCGCTGGCTCCATCAGGCTCTGAGACTCAGGAGCAGCTGCCGCTGATTCGGCCAAAACCTTTTCGAACACGACCCTTTCATGGGCCGCGTGCTGATCGATCAGATAGACCCCGTCGGGCCCCTCTGCAGCGATATACGTACCCGAAACCTGCCCCAATACGCGGAGCGCCGGCAGCGCATCCCGTGGCAGCAGCGGCTCCTGTAGCTGCGGTGTAGGATGATCTCCCGAAGAAACTGGCCCTCCCGGTTGAATCGGCGCCGATGGATTTCCGATGGGCCACATCGGGCTTACGGGCAGTGCCGTTGCATGACCTGACGCGACCGATCCGCTAGAGGAATCGGTCGGTTGCTCTTCAAGCGTAGGAACCGGTACATCGGCGACCAGCACGGCTCGTACCGCCTGCTGCAACGCCGAGAATACCGAGCCCTCCCGGCGGAATCTGACCTCGGTCTTCGACGGGTGCACATTGACATCCACCTCGTCGGGCGGAACAGTGATATGGACCACCGCCAGAGGAAAGCGCCGTTCCATCAAGAAGCCCCGGTAGGCTTCCTGGAGTGCATATGTGAGCATCCGTGTCTGAACCCACCGTCCGTTGATGAAAATCGTGATGTGGCTGCGGTTCGAGCGGGATGTAGAGGGAGGGCCAATCATGCCTTCAACCACGACTCTGGCCTCATCTGTAACAGGGGGCGCGGGGTCGAGGGCTAGCATCGAATGGGCGACCTGACTCCCGTACAAGTCCGAGATAACCTCACGCAAATAGCCCGAACCCAGCGTACCGAAGCTTCTTGATCCATCGATGATGAGATTAAATCTAATCGCGGGGTAGGCCAGCGCGTATCGGGACGCTACCGTCTGAACCCGGGATCCCTCGGCAGCCGGAGTCCTCAGGAACTTGCGCCGTGCGGGGAGGCTCTTGAACAGGTGGCGCGACGTAATTACCGTGCCCGCTGCTGCCCCAATGGGGCCTTTCCTAGTCACCACACCACCTGAAAGCTCCGCCCGAGTTCCCTGATCTTCGCCCACAGTCCGCGTTACGATTTCCACATCAGAGACCGCCGCGACACTCGGGAGAGCCTCGCCCCTGAAACCCAATGTCTCGACAAATTCCAGATCCTCGGCGAGCGTCAGCTTGCTCGTCGCAAACCTCTCGAAGGCCAGCTCGACTTCAGCAGCAGGGATTCCAGAGCCGTTGTCCACGACCCGAATTTCGTCGATGCCGCCCGCCTCAAGCTCAATCGTGATCTCGGTGGCGCCCGCGTCCAGGGAGTTTTCCAGCAGCTCCTTGACCACAGACGCAGGGCGCTCGATCACCTCTCCAGCCGCAATCTTGGAGGACACGTCGATGGGCAGCAGGCGGATGGGCATTTATGCTACCTCTCGTCGGCCGCCAATCATCGACGCCCGGTATTGTATGGCTGCGGACTTAAGCAGCATTAATCTGCCGACGCTGTCAGTATTCCCCGTATTCGATAGCCGCATCGAACATCGCAACAATGTTCTCGGCAGGGACCTCGGACTGGATATTGTGGACTGATGCGAGGACATAGCCCCCATCCGAGCCCAGCTCCCTAATCCTGTCCTTCACCTCTCGGGGCACGTCCTCAGGCGTGCCCCAGGGCAGCACCTGCTTGTTGTCGACACCGCCGTGGAAGCTCAAGTCGCGTCCAAACTCTGCCTTGAGCCTCGACGATTCCATGTCCTTGGCCGAGTGCTGCACAGGATTGATGGCGTCGACCCCGATGTCGATGATGTCCGGCAGGAGCTTGTAGATCGATCCGTCGCTGTGCATCAGCACCTTAGCAGAGGTATTTTTCTTGATGGCTTCCACGAGCTGCCGGTGGTATGGCTTGACCTTCTCGGTGTACATCGACGGCCTCATGTACGGCCTGTCCTGAAACCCGAGATCATCCGGGAACAGCACCACGTCAACATAATCCCCGACCTCTTCGAGTACATACTCTGCGATCCCCGCCCTCACCGATAGAACCCGTTCCATCAGTCCCTCGCTGAACGCCGGGTTCATCACCAGGTCTTCCATCCACTCCCCGAAGCCTCGAAGCCGTTGGCACCCTGCCACTACGGCGTCGTGAAGGTTCAGTATGATAGCGTAATCGGTCTCGTCCCGAAGGCGGATTGCCTCCTCTTTCACTCCCCTGAGCCTGGCCGGGTCCCGCGGCACGGGCCACCGGTATGCCTCCAGGTCGGCGAGGGTGGGCTCTCCTTCCTGGAACGGACCCGTGACATTGATGAAGTGCCCATCTTCAGGCTTCTCCCACTTCACCCCCCACTCGTCTTTAAAAGCGTTGGGCCCAAGTCGTTCCTCGGGCACAATCTCCGGGGCGCCGATGTGGAGTTCGCGCATATCGTTCTGGAAGCGAATCTGCATCTCCTCGGACGGCGCGGCCATTAGCAGGCGGCGCTCGTACGGATCGACGGCGTCCTGGGTCTCTTCATCGGAGCCAAGGTGCTTGATGAGCCTGCTGTAGGCGTCAAGGTGGATGTTCGCCGTTGCAGCCACACCATAGTCGATCGGCACGCGATCCGGGGCCTCGTGGTTGAGGGCCTTGACGACCCTCTCTCGATGCGTCATTCCCGCCATGATA
>CAUZNX010000260.1:0-3511 GCA_963580905.1 Dehalococcoidia bacterium
CGAACAGAGAGTAGATCGTGCTGTAATCTGGCCCCCTATTGATCCAGTGCAGGCCTACCTCCGGGTCCTTTAAAGCCACACCCATAATCCGGGCGCCGCATGCGCGATGGAGATCGGCCTGAAAGCCGAGCCCGTCCACCGAGGAGGTTTCCCACCCCCGTTCAAGCACTTCCTTCCCTCGAACAACATCAGTGAGCGCCAGAATCGTACCCAGAGGAGGACAAGCGTTGGCAATAACGGAGGGAACGCCGAGACGTTCTCCGATCCCCAGGGCCCGCTCGGCCCAAGACGACGCGTCAGCCAAGTCGAGTCGATCTAGGTGGGCCATGGAGAGGCCGCAATACACGCTCCTCCCACAGGGGGTCGGGATGCTCCATGACTCCATCGAGCTCTCGAATGCGCAGGTCGGTGATTTTCATCGGAATCTCCTTGGCAGCTAACTGGCGCCTGAAGCGTCAGGCCTTCTCAATGGTCGCTGCGAGACCAAAGGTTCGGATACGGTCGCGGTAGAGTTCCGCGTGTTCCAGAGGGCACAAAATGACCACTGCCTTCCCCTCACGGTGAGCCTCTAGCATGATCGAGATAGCCTCCGCGGTCGAGAGGCTGGACACGCTTTTCAGGAGTGAAGCAACCACGAAATCCATGGCGTTGCGTTCGTCATTGTGCAGAATGACTGAGTAGCGTGGGAGAAAGTCGTACGCAGTTTGCTGTTCCTGCTCGGCCTCCCTGGAAGGGCTCGTCGATAGGATCAATATCCGATTCTCTCCCTCGTCGTGCGAAGCCCTCGCGCCGACCGCTATTTGAAGCGGAACGCGTACAGGTCTGCGTCCTTCAGGACGAAGCGTAGCCGAACGGGCCGTCCGGCCAGGTCGCCGACGCCTGATCCCGCTTTCCAACTCATCACGCCTTCGATCTCGTCGCCGAACTTTTCGGGGCAGTCGGCCAGCCTGTAACCTGGAATCGGGTTGCCTTCGGCGTCCTGGATCTCCACTTGCACCGACCCGACCGCCGACGTGGAGTAGTTTAGTTCCAACGCGCTACCCGTGAAGGTCAGGGGCCGGGTGACGAACTCGCCTTCGCTGTATCCCGCGTTCACCGAGACGAAGCCGTCGGTCCGGAGCGAATAGCGGCGCAAGTTGGTCGTTGGCAACCGGCTGTGCTCTCTGCCGTAGATCGACATCTCCTCAGGCGAGGTCGGCACTATCCCGCTGCCCACATACAACCCGCGCTCGTGCCAGTTCTCCTGATCCGTACCCGGCCTGATCCAAGCCTCCTTGAAGCTGCGATCGAAGTTAAGGCCGTCACGGCTGGACATGAATACGATGTCACTGACGCCGGGGCTATACGCGCGCGCCCACTCGGGGTCAGGGGTGTGGTCCAGGTTCAGACGCGAAGGGAACATCAGGTAGGTACCCGGGGCCCTGTCATATGGAGTGTAGGCGTTCGTGTACAGCTGCTCTGCGGGCGTTTCGCCGGTCTCTATTGACACCAGCGGCGTCCACTCCAGGAAGTCTTCAGAGGTGGCCCGCCTGATCCAGCGGTAACCGCCCTTGAATGGACCGCCCGAGCCCGCGGCGCCCCGGGCGTAGATCACGTACTTGCCCAGCCTTTTGTCCCAAAACGGCACATTGTGTGAGTCGAATGGGCCGTCTGTGAGGACAGGATTTTCGCTCATGCGTCGCCACGACAACCCGTCTGCGGAAACTATCGCGTATAGGACGCGCGTCATCTCCTCCCCAGCCGGCGACCTTACCACGGCCTTGTACCGCTGGTCCTCTGTCGCGTCCGGATTCGTGTCGAGAAACGGTGCGAGTTCGGCACCGGGTCCCGCGTAGACCAGGTTGTTGTCGGTGGAGCCCTCAAACTCGATCAGACCCAGAGACGGCTTCTTCCACGAGATACCATCGTTGCTCTCGGCATACGCGCACAGGTTGGCGTCGGCATAATCCGTGGTCAGGCCACCCCCGCACTGGTAATACATCCTCCAGCGCTCCCCGTCGTGAAACACCAGGTTGTAGGCCGACAGCCGGACCTCCCAGGGGTGCTCCGTCCAGATCGCGGCCTCCCTACGCTCAGGAGTGTGGAGACGGCGTACGACACCATCGGTCTCGTCCATCCAAAAGTCGTCGAGGAACAGCTGGCGGTCGCTGCGGACGTTCACGGGTGCGGCGGGGTTCATGGTCCATCCTTGTACTGGTGTCGGGGTATCTTATAGGTCATAGCGCTAGGTAACTATCCGGGCAAAATTGAATATCCACCTGATCGGAACGGTCCCGAATCCCTGGGTCCCTGCCCACGGCCTTAGTGACAAAAGAGGCAGTGCTGATCTGCTGCCCAGCCCGAGACCTCTTGGAGGTAGGCGAGTGGAGCATGAGAGCGGCCCATGCATCCGATCTATCACGAAACGAGAAAAAATCAATACTGCTGCGAGGGGGAAGAGAAGCACGTCCTGGAAGGATCTCATGATCATGTCTGTAACTCGTGGGACCATTTTACGAGAACTGTGCGGGTTCGTGACCTCACATCGGACCTGGGTTGGGAGAAGAAGCTAGCTCCTGGTCCGAGCGATGACCTTCGCCAACTCTTCCTCGTTGATATGAAAAGAGTGCTCGTCCATTGGGAACTCTCCGTTTGCGACGTCCCCGACGTAGGACTCGAAGGCCCTCAGTATCTCCCCGCCCAGGTTCGCGTATTTTTTTACGAACCTTGGTGTAAAACGATCGAACATGCCGAGGATGTCGTGGGCGACCAGCCCCTGTCCATCGCAATATGGGCCGGCACCGTAGCTGATGGTAGGAACCCTCAGATGTTCGGTGACGATTTTCGAGATCTGGTCCGGCACGCACTCCAATATTATGGCGAACGCCCCGGCCTCCTCAATCGCCAACGCATCCTCGATGACTCTCAGGGCTGTCTGTGCATCCCTTCCCTGGGCTTTGTATCCCCCAAGCAGGGAGATGTGCTGGGGGGTCAGGCCGATGTGGCCCATTACGGGAATACCAGCCCCGACGATCGCCTTGACGATGTGTGCCGCATTGACTCCGCCCTCTACCTTCACCGAGTCGGTGCCGCCCTCCTGCATGAAGCGCCCAGCGTTGATAATGGCGTCGCGCTCGGACGTGTTGTTTGACATGAAAGGCATGTCGCCGACCACAAAGGCGTATCTGGTTGCGCGAGTCACGGCTTTTGTGTGGTGGAGCATCTCCTCCATGGTGATGGGGACCGTCGTCTCATATCCCAATACGGTCATTGCCAGCGAATCTCCGACAAGAACCGTATCCAACCCGGCCTGGTCAGCGATAAGGGCCATGGGATAGTCAGGGATACTGAGCATTGTGATCTTGCGCCCATCCAGCTTCATCGCCTGAATATCAGGCAGGGTCATCTTCTTGCGTTCGGTCTTTTCTTTCGTCACGTTCGCTCCTCACCTATTGGCATCGCCACGCGAGTATATATGCTTTGCACACGCTAGGAATGTCATGACGTCTCGGAGTCCTGACGCTTCTCATTA
>CAUZNX010000261.1:0-3505 GCA_963580905.1 Dehalococcoidia bacterium
CGTGTTCCAGATGTGATTCTCCCGTGTGGGAGCCGCCAGGCAGAGGTTTGTCGCTCGACTCTTTGATAATCCGCATCGGAGCGAGGCCAACGATGGCGCCGGGCTCGGAGAGAATCAAATCTGCCAGGTTTGCGAAACTTGCATAGGCTTGACCGGTGGCCGGATTCGCCAGCACCGATATGAAGGGCAGTCCCTTGGAGTGGATCTGGTTGGTTGCAATGCTAGTCTTAGCCATCTGCATCAGAGACAGCACGCCCTCTTGTACGCGCGCGCCTCCGGACGTGACGACTGCGACGACGGGGATCCTTCGCTTGGCCGCATGCTCCATCGCCAGCGCTACCTTCTCGCCGACGACGACGCCCATACTACCGCCCATGAACCCAAAGTCCAGCACGATTAGCACCACTGGGCTTCCGCCGATGGTGCCGGTGCCAGTGACAACAGCCTCGGTCAGACCCGTGCGTCGCTGATCGCGAAACAGTCGTTGCTTGTAGGAGATACGGGAAGAAAAGGACAGTGGGTCTATCGAGGTTACGTTACGATTCGTCTCACGAAACGACGCGGGGTCCACCAGTGAATCTATCCGCTCCCTGGCGGTCATCGAGTAGTGGAAATGGCAAACGGGGCATACCCGATTCTGGGCAAAAAACTCCGAATCTGCCAGGTTTGCCTGACAGACCAGGCAAGTGTCCCTCGCGGCCGCACCACCCTCATCGGATGGGGCCTGTCGGACGACGGAGCCGAGACGCTCGGCGAGGTTGCGAACCATCGTGGAGCCGTTCCTCGCACCGCTCCATTAGCCTACCTACGAGCTGGCAGCGGTGCGATCATTCAGATCGGTGTCGGGACGTGTGTATGTGTGTCAGAGGAACAAGGGCGAAAACACAGCCTAGACACCCCCGATTATAACATCCCGTGATTTGGAGCCATCGGCGGGTCCTATGACACCCTCATCCTCGAGTTGGTCCATCAAGCGGGCAGCACGCGGATAGCCGATTCGCAGCCGTCTTTGAAGCAGCGAAGTTGATAGCTTGTTGTTGTGGCGGGCGAGCTCGATCGCCTTGTCCAGCATCACATCTTTCGCCTCGAGGCCGCCCCCGGGGTCGCCGGCGTACACATCTCCGCCGTCCGAATCACCGTCACCTACCGAGTGGAGGGAGACTTCGGGTAGCGGTGCCCACTTCGTGTTCTTCCAGTATCCGACCAGGTCTTCGATCTCACCGTCGGAGATGAACACGCCCTGCACACGCTCGGGTCTCGACGCATCAACCGCCTGGTACAGCATGTCACCGCGCCCCAGGAGCTTCTCCGCGCCTGAGGTGTCCAAGATAGTCCTTGAGTCGATCTGAGAGGTCACGCCGAAGCTGATCCTGCTCGGGAAGTTCGCCTTGATCAGGCCTGTCACCACGTCGACAGACGGCCGCTGGGTTGCCACTATCAGGTGGATGCCGGTGGCGCGCCCGAGCTGGGCCAGCCTGCACAGGCTTTGCTCGACTTCGAAGGAGGACGTCATCATCAGGTCCGCCAGCTCGTCCACAGCCACCACGAGGTAGGGCATCTTGTCCGACATCTTGCGGTTGAAGGAATCGATATTCCTGACGCCTTCTTCCTCCATCCTCCGATACCGATTCAACATCTCTTGGATAAGTCCCTTGAGCAGCCCAACCACCTGATCCGTCTCCACCACCACCGGTGTCAGCAGATGGGGAATGCCGTTGTAAGGAGTAAGCTCGACGCGCTTGGGGTCTATGAGCAGCAGCCTCAACTCCGACGGAGTCCTCTCCGAGATCAGACCGGAAACGATGGTGTTGATGCACACGCTCTTGCCACTACCAGTGGCACCAGCCACCAGCAGGTGTGGCATCTTGGCCAGGTCTAGGACGACATCTTCGCCGCCGCTGCCCTTGCCGAGAGCGATCGGCAGCTTTGCCTTTTCGCGAAGGCTCTTGAACCCCTCGCTCTCTACTACGTTCCTGAGAGTCACGAGAGAGGGAGTTGGGTTCGGCACCTCAATGCCAACCAGTGCCTCACCCATTACCGGCGTCTCGATGCGGATGGACGGTGTCTTGAGGGCGAGCCCCAGATCCTTCTCCCGCGACATGATGCTGTCGACCTTGACCCGTGTCTTGGTCTCTGCCTTGGCGGTGACCGGCTTGCCCTGGTCATTTAGCTTGGGCTTCCCGGCGTCATCGGTGACCTTCACCTGCTTGTAGCGCCTGACCCAGCCGGGGATCAGGCCGTACATGGTAACGGTGGGTCCGGGTTGAATCTGTCCTATTTCGACCTCGACGCCATACTCGCCGAGGGTGCGCTGGATGGTCTCGCCGGTGTCGGCCATCTCCTGCTTGGAGATACCTCCAATGGGCGCATCCTTCAGGAGATCGCGAGGTGGCAGCGTCCAAGCCGCCGCCATGCTGTCGGTGATGGGAACATTGGCATCCTGGTCTGCCTTGTCCGCGTTCTCGAATCGTTGCACTGAAGGGGTCGGCACTGGTGAAATAACATCGCCAGACGAACCCCAGTACCGGTTGTACTTGCCGGCCTCTGCGGCGGGCTCTGCTGTTGGACCCGTTTCTTGGGCATCGTCGGCAGCCTTGGGAGCGGGAATGAACTCAGGGGGCGCCATCGGTGGCGGAACGTCCTCCAGAGGCTCCGGAGCCTCCTCTACCGGTCGGGGTAGTGGCGTCAGGGCGTCCTGTTCGGTGTAGTCGGGTGAAATGGGCGCTGCTGGCAGTGCCCGTGGCTGGATCGCCTCCGTCAAAATACGTGACCGCTCACGCTTGCGATCGGCCTCGGCCTCGGTAAACCGATCGTCAGGGCTGACCTTGTACATTCGCTTAAGACCAGAGGCACCGCTTTTGGCACCAACGGTTGCGGAGAAATAGCCGAGGGTTAGCATCTTCCATAGACCGACGCCTATGAAGGCCGCCAGCGGGGGAGCGGCGATTCCAAGTCCAACCAGTCCGAGTGCGGTTAGCCGCAGCCATACCAACAACCCACCGATACCTGCGCCCGAGCCAGCAATGGCTGTCCCGATCTCACCGCCCAGGACAACCTCTCCGTCCACAGTGAACCAGCTCATGGTGCCCACGGCTGGTTCCCATTGAGCCAATAATCCGAGGCCGGACGCGAGCAGTATCAGCGATGCAAACCACAAGTTTGCGCGCATGAACCAGGAGCGGCTCATGGCGAGTGTGTAGATGAAAACCGCCAGCCATGCCGCGACCAGCACGATGCCCGCCGACAGCGCGGTGAGCACGGTCTCTTCAGTGCTGGTGTAGCTTGAGGAGATCTGGTTGCTGTACCAGTACGCGGCCCCGCCGGCTGCGACCAGTACAACTGCTGCTATACCACGGGTCAGCCACGACCCAAAAACTGCGCGAAGGGCATCTATCCCAGCGACCATAATGATTGCTACCCCGTCGGAGAAGAGTCTTGGGGACGCTGCCCGGGTGGAAAGGGTGAAGTGGCGCTCGCCTGACGCGCACTACACCTCTTGAACGTG